>JBKJLJ010001083.1:0-10008 GCA_046597015.1 Bryobacteraceae bacterium | reverse complement strand
GTTGGGGGGAGTCGACGTCGTTGTTGAGGGACATGACGCCGCCGGTGGCGCAGACTTTGATGACGTCGGCTCCGTACTTGACGTTCCAGCGGACGGCGGCGCGCATGGCGTCGTGTCCGTTGCCGATGGCGGGGTTTTCGCTCGCGTCGGAGAGGGCTCCGGCGATGTAGCCGTTGGTGGAGTCGCAGTGGCCGCCGGTGGTGCCGATGGAGTTGACGACGGTGAGCATGCGGGGGCCTTCGATGTGGCCTTTATTGATGGCTTCGCGGAGGCCGATATTCATGAACTGGGAGCCGCCGAGGTCGCGGATGGTGGTGAAGCCGGCTTGGAGGGTGATTTTGGCATTGGGGACGGCGGCGAGTGTTCGCTCGGGAATGGTTTGGGTGAGGCCGGAGAGTTGGCGGGCGGAGGAGTCGCCGGGGGTGAGGCCGCGGAGGTGGGTGTGGGCGTCCATGAAGCCGGGGAGGAGGGTGGCATCGCCGAGTTCGATGATGCGGGCACCGGGGGGGATGGTGGCGTTGGGGGAGACGGATTCGATGCGGGTGCCGTTGATGATGAGGAGGCCGGGGGTGAGGACAGAGTTGGACTGCCCATCGAAAAGTCGGGCGGCTTTGAGGGCGATGACTTCGGCGGGTGCGGGGAGGGTGGAGAGGAGAAGGAGGGCGAGGAGGGGGCGCATGGGATGAGTATAGCGGTGATTCTGGGTTGGGCGACGGCGGCCCCGGAGGGGTCCGTGATCCGACTGAGGGTCCCACCGCGGGGTTCCTGAGCTACAGACACGGCTCCAGTGAGCCAACCGAAGAGAACAGCTGAATCGACGACCCGGATGGCCGAAAAGCGATCAATTTTGGAGGGGGAAGGCACCCATTGAAGGCAGTTTGGGGCCTCCGGCTCCGGCGGCGAAGGTCAACGGAGCCGGGGTACCGACTTTCGGGGCAGCCGCGGCGGCTGGCACTTGGCTTTAATTGTCGACCGGAATGGCACTTTGATCAATAGAATCAGCAGGTTGCAGGTTCGCAGATTCTTCGCTCATGTGTTCGAGCGGGGAAGGCGCCTGGGACGGTCCGATGATTCGCGCATTCTGGGTGAGCGGTGATTTTTGTCTTGGATCCAGCTTTCGGAGCATGGCGTACTCCCGGTAACTGGCATTGAGGGAGCGCTGCAAGGCCGCTTCTTCGCGCCGGAACTCCTTGAGCATTTTGCTTTCCGAGGCGATTTGGAGGCTGTTCAGGCAATCGACATCTAATAGCCGGGTTTCTGAGAAGACCGGTCGAGGCGACGATCTTTGGAGCCGACCAGCAAAGGCATATCTACCGCAAGAATGGCGGCGTATGAGGCCTCACTATTCAGACCGGCGAGCCGAACGCGGATTGCCGCCGTCAGGATGGGTTTAGCGGAGTTCCACCAGCAGCCGAAGGGTCGGGGCGTTTAAAGCGCCTGGGAACGCTGCCAAGACCGCCACACTGCTTACCGTATAGTTTCTGCCAACCTGAACTGGATGGCCGGGTAGCGCCCGTGAGCCCGACGCCTCAAGCATTTGCACCAAACTTGCGCCAGAACCAAATTCGATGCAGTCCCACGTCCATTAAAAAAGCCGGCCCTCCGCGAGGGCCGGCTGGTTGGCCGGTTTTTGCGGCTCAGAACAACAGCTTCAGACCTACCTGCATGTTGCGGTTGCCAGCGGCGCCAGTGATGACGCCGAACTGCTGGACGTTGGCCAGATCCTGGGACACCGGGCGGTTCCAAGTCTTCTGGTTCCAGAGATCGAAGACATCGAGGCGGAGATCCGCGCTGATGCGTTCGCGGAAGATGCGCATCTTCTTTGCTACCGCGATGTTGGTGCGATAGGTGGCGAACATGCGGGTGCCGCCGACGAGGCGAGGGGCGTTGCCGAATGGATCTGCGAATGGGTTTGTTCGACCGATAAAGACGCTCCGATCATAGAAGCTATCCTTGTCTGGATCGAACTGATCGCCCAACTGCTGTGCGCGCCATACATGGCTGGTAATGTTGGGACGCGGTGTGCCGGCGCGGAGGTTGTTCTGGTAGCGAGTGTCGACGACTCCCATGGGATAGCCGCTTTGCGCGAAGGTGAAAGTGCTAAGATTCCAATCGCCGAACAGGTGGCGCGAAACACCCTGCGTGGCGAAGCGTTTGCCCCCTCCGAAGGGCAGATCGTAGCTGAGAGTAAGCTTGAACATATTCGGCAGGTCGAGAACGCCGAGTGCCTTTTCCGGGCCGCGGTTGAAGTGATTCTGAGCGGCGCCGGCGCCCACGGCGGAGCCGACGACGCCGGCGATCCAGGGTTCGGAGGAATCGGCATCGGTGAGCAGCTTGGACCAGGTGTAGCTGCCGAGCATGGTCATGCCACCGGAGAAGCGTTTGGTGACCTTCACGATGGCGGCGTGATAGGTGGAGTTACCGCTATGGTTCATCATGCCGCCGGTAGTGACGCCGGTGTACTGCGGGAACACACGGAGCGCCTGGCCGAGGGTGGCCTGGGTGCCCAGCAGATTTTCGAAGTTAGCGAATGGCGGTTGGAAACCGGCGGCGACAACAGTAGGGTCGCTGATGCGACGGTTGAGGAGGGCGCCGAGGCCGACGTACTTGGGATCGATCTGCATGATGTTAACGCGGTCGGAGGCGAGGTAGGTGCCTTTGCTGCCGGTGTAGGTGACATCGAGAACCAGATTGGACGGCAGGACGCGGGCGACGGCCAGATTCCAGTTGGCGCTCTGCGGGAGTTTGGCGATTTCCTTCGCGCCCCACCAGGGGATGCCGAAGCCGGCATTAAAGCCGGGGTTGAGGATGGGAGGCGCTTCCCAGGCGGGGAAGCCGCTGTCCCAATTGAAGGCAGGGGTGATGCCCTGGTCGGCGGAGGACCAACCTGGCGAGTTGGCGAAGCCGTTGCTGGCACCGGCGAGTCCGGGGACCTTCACGGTGGAGTAGAAGATGCCGGCACCGGCGCGGATGACGGTTTTATCGCTCAACTGGAAGGCGAGGCCGGCGCGGGGGCCCCAACCGGCGGCGGTGTTATGGAGGTTGCGATTTCCTTCGCGGCCGGGGCCGGTGCCGAGGAAGCGAAGGGCGCCGGGGATGCCGTTGGCGGCGGGGTTCGGCAGAGAGGGGTCGAAGTAGGAGAACTTGTCGGCCTTTTCGCGAACCGAGAGGTTCATTTCGTAGCGGAGACCGATGTTCGCCGTGAGGCGGGAGGTGATTTTCCAGTCGTCCTGGGCGAAGAAGGCATGATAGGGAAAGCGCAACTGTTGAGTGAAGGGGACGCCGAAGCCGCCGTTGTCGACCGCGCCGAGGAGGAAACTGGCGAAGGAGTTGCCGCTATTGCCGCTATTGTCGGCGGGGCGGGCGGTCTCCAGGCGATGGAAGAAGACGTCGCCGGCCTGGCGGTTGCGGTTGTTGGTATTGAGCATCATTAACTGGGCGCTGTAGCCAAATTTGAAGCTATGGGAGCCGCGAATCCAATTGAGATTTTCGTCAATGCCGAACACGGAGTGGTACTCGTCCCAGAGCTTGGCGCTTTCCCAGCCGTAGTAGTTGTCGGAATTGAAACGGACGCTGGGGAAGGAGCCGTTGTAGTAGGGATTGTTTTTGATGGAGCCACCGAGTTTATCACCCCAGTTCTGGCCGAAGGGCACGGCGGTGATGTCGTGTTCGGGGTGGGTGAGACGGTGGAAGCCGAGGGTGAGAGTGTTGACGACGGTTGGGGTGAACAGGTGGGTATCGTTCAGGCGCGCGACCTTGCCGCGGTACTGATCGCCCATGTTGTAGATACGGCCGGCGAGGGGATAGGGGAGGCGGCCACCGTACATGTCGGGATTTTTTGGGTCGTTATCGTAGCCGTTGTTGTACCAGACTCCGTTCTGGGTGTAGGTGAAGGCCATGCGATTTTTGGAGCCGAAGTTGTGATCGAACTTAGAGGTGTAGGCGTTTTCAATGCGCTTGGTGGGGCCGCTGCCGAGGGTGCGGTAGTTACGCTGGGTTCCGGGGGCGTTGGGATTGGGGAAGTAACTGCTGATGGCGGCCGAGAGGGGGCTGATGCGGGATGGCGGGATGCGGTTGCCGGGAAAGGCGGTGCGGATAGTGGTGCCGTCCTGCACGCGGGTGGTGATTGGATCGAAGATGGGTACGATGGCGCCGCTGGGGTTGGTCCATTCGGTGAAGTCGCCATTGCGCATGAGGGCGGTGGGGATGGTGAGTTCACTGACGCCCTGGGTCTGGGGGAAGCGATAGCCTTCATAGGAGAAGAAGAAGTACGACTTGTTGCGGCCGTTATAGACCTTCGGGATGAAGATGGGTCCGCCGACGGTGGCCCCGAAATCGTTGCGATGGAAGATGGGCTTGGGACGGCCGAATTTATTGTTCTGCCAAGTATTGGCGTTGAGGTGTTGGGACTGGTAGATGTTGAAGAGCGAGCCGTGAAGTTCGTTGGTGCCGGACTTGGTGGTGATGGAGATGTTGCCGCCACTGGCGCGGCTGTCCTCGGCTTTGAAGGCGGCGGTATCGATGCGGAACTCTTCGACGGCATCGAGGTTCGGCGTGAGGCGATTCATATAGCCGACGTGGTTGCGCCAGCCCATTTCGACGGACATGCCATCGACGGAGACGTTCCAATCGTGCTGCTGGCCGCCGCCGACCTGGAGGTCGTCCCAGGCACCTTCGCCGTTGCCGCTCTTGACCTGCGGCATCATCATCATGATCTGGAAGGCGTTGCGCATGCCGCCGCCGATGCCGGCGACGGCGATGGGGAGGTCGTTGACGAGTTTGTTCTCCATGGTGGTGGAGACTTCGGTGGATTCCGTTTTTATGGGCGGGGCTTCGCCGGTGACCTTAACCTGCTCACTGGTAGCGCCAACGGTGAGGGCGATATCGACGCGAACATTATCGTTGCTGCTGAGACCGATAGGGCCGCGGCTCCAACCTTTGAAACCGGCTACGTTGGCCGATATCTCGTAAGAACCGACGCGGAGGCCGACGAGTACATAGTTGCCGGTGCCGGAAGAAATACTTTCGCTTATTTCCCCGGTGTTTACGTTTTTAGCGGTCACCTTAGTGCCAGCAACGACGGCACCGGTGGCATCGCTTACCAGACCGGTGATACTGCCGGTCGAACTTTGTCCGAGCAAGGCGGCAGTTGCGCCCAGCAACATGGATAAAGAAATCAACTGAGACCGAATCTTCATGCAACGTCTCCCTTAATTATATTTGCTGGACCACGAGTGGCCCGGCACGCGGATCATTATACTCTGTTCATGGGCTTTGCGCTTGCTGCGACGCGCTCTAATCATAAGCGGCTATTTTTCGGAGGCGATGGAGAGATTTCGTTGCGCTTCGTGATGACCGGGCTGGAGGCGAAGGACCTCGCGGAATTGAATAGCGGCATCGTGGAGGCGTCCCCCCTCGCCGTAGGCGATGCCAAGGCTGAGGTGCGCCTCCGCCAGTTGGGGTTCGGCACGGACGATCTGTTCGAACTGATCGGTGGCGGCGCGGTGTTCTCCGCGGAGGTAGAGGATGCGGGCGCGGTTGAGGCGATATTCGGCGTTGCCGGGTTCGGCGCGCCAGGCGCGGGTGGCGGCGTCATACGCTGCATTTGAATCGCCTTTGGACAAGTGCAGGGCAGCGAGGCCCATGTGGGCGGCGGGTTCGTGAGGGCGGTCCTTCAGCGCACGGCGGAAGGCGGCCATGGCGCCGGGAGCGTCGCCGGACTTCGCCAGAAGATTGCCGAGGCTGGCGCGGGCTTCGGGGAGAGTGAGTTGTTCGAGTTGGCGACGGGCGGAGGGGAGGTCGCCGGATTTTTCCAGAGCCTGGGCATAGTTGTAGCGGGCCTTTTCGAGTCCGGGATCGAGTTGGAGGGCGGCGGCGTAGGCGCGAATGGCGGAGGGCCAATCGTTGTTGGCCATGCCGGAGTCGCCGAGGAAGGCCCAGACCTTGGGATCGATGGTGCGAGCGGATCTGGTGAAGTTTTCGAGGAGGGCGATGCCGCGGGGGCGATCCGAGGCGTAGGCGGTGAGGGCCAGGCCGAGGTAGAGGTCCTTTTCGGGACTGGGCAATGAGAGCGGATGGTAGAGGACGAGATCGCCGCGATGGGACTGCTCTTTTTCCTGGCGGGGCGCGAGGAGATCGGCGTTGGTTTTGCGGCGTTGGATGCGGTGATCGGTCATGATGACCTGCACCGCGTCCTCTGTGCGGCGCTTGGGCATGTGGCAGGCTGTGCAGTCGCCGTCCGGGTGGTGCGCCGCCGCGTGGCACTGCTGGCAGACTTGCCGCTGGCGTGCAACTGCCGGGGCTCCTCGAACGATTTTGTGCGGGTCATGACAGGTTGTGCAGGTGAGCCGGCCGGCCGATTGGAGGTAGCACGGGGACTGGCGGAGGCGGTAGGCGGCGCCGACGATTTCGAATTTATCGTCGTGGCCGGTGTTGGGAGGGTGGTCGAAGTGGACCATGAAATCGGCGAGCGGCTCACCGGGGCGATAGGAGTAGGCGCCGCGCCGGAAGCGGCGAGTGGAAGCGGGGAGAGCGGCGCTGGTGGTTTCCAGATGGCACTGGAGGCAGACGTCTATTTGCAGGTCCGAGTTGAGATTGGCGGGGTTGACGATGTTGCCTTTTGCGGGATTGGCGACGTGGGGCGCGCCGGGACCGTGGCAGCGCTGGCAGTCGATGCCTTGCGGGAGGTTCGAGGGGAATAGGGCGGCGCGGCCGAAGCGGTCATCCACGCCGGTTGGGTAGGCGTTGTGGCAGAACATGCAGCCGTGATCGATTTGCCGGGAAAACTCCTGGTGGCGCGGCTTGTCGAAACCGGGGCTCATGCCCCAGATGTTGCCGGCGGCGTACCAGGAGAGCGGGAGTTCGGTGATCTCGCCATTAGGCGATTGGTGGAGGAAGGTGCGGGCGTGGTTGCCGGAGCCGATGACCCAGTGGGCTTCCATTTCGAATGCTTCGCCGGGGTCCTGCGCCCAGCGCCGCTGGATGAGTTTGCCGTTGCGCCAGGCCATTTCGTATGTTTCGGCGGAGGCGGTGTGGGTGAAGCGGGCAGGTTGGGACAGGGGTACGTTTTGCGGCGTGGGCTGGTAGAAGGCGCGGGCCATGCCGGTGGATTGATAGGAGGCGGCGATGGCGGCGTGGCACTGGCGGCAGGATGCGGGGTCAGCATATTCCGGTTTTGCACCGGCGGGCAGGGGGGTGGCAGGACGTAGATAGAACGTAATTCCGGCGGCGAGGAGGAGGGCGGCGGCGATCCAATAGAACAACCTAGTCACCTGAATACATTACAATAGCGGCGAATGATGATTCGGCTACTGCCCTTAATTGCCCTTGTTTTTCTATTTGGCGGGCTATCGCAAACCCAGGAGAATGGGTATGTATCGAGCGCGAGTTGCCAGCCGTGTCATGCGGGGATCTATGCGACGTATATGAAGACTGGGATGGGGCGATCCTTTGCGCCGATCGGGTCGGTGATGGTTGTTGAGGACTGGACGGCGCAGTTCAAGCATGCCCTGTCCGGTCGGGAGTATTCGGTTCACCAGCGGGAGGGGCGATACTTTATGCGGCGGACGGTGCCGGACCCGATGGAGAAGGAGATTCACTATGTGATGGGATCCGGCAATCATGCGCGCACGTATTTGACGCGGAAGAAGAACGGCAAGCTGGCTGAACTGCCTTTGAGCTGGTATGCGGAGGAGGGAGGGCATTGGGGGATGAGTCCGGGTTATGACCGGGCGGACCATTCGGATTTTCGCCGGGAGGTGACCGATTCCTGCCTGTTCTGCCACAATGCGTATCCGTCGGCGGCGAATGGAGGTCTGGGGCATGGTATCGACTGCCAGCGGTGCCACGGGCCGGGGGAGGATCATGTGCGGCGGCGGGGACCGATCTTGAATCCGGCTCGACTGGAGCCGGATCGTCAGGCGGAGGTTTGTTTGCAGTGCCATCTGGAATCGGCGAGCCGGACGGTTCCGGATTCCATCCGGCGATTCGGCCGGGGGCCGTTTTCGTATCGGCCGGGAGAGCCGCTTGGCGAGTTCACTCTCTATTTTGATGCTGAGAGGCAGGAAGCGCGGAGTCCGATAACGGTGAACCACTCGGCTTATGGACTGCGGCAGTCGGCCTGTTTCCTGCGGAGTGGGGGCAAGTTGCACTGCACGAACTGCCACGACCCGCACGACGCCCGGCGGGGTGCGGAAGCAGCCCAACAGTATGCGGCGGTGTGCCGTTCCTGCCATCCGATAGTGCATCCGAAACGGACCGGCGAGTGTACTGCATGTCATATGCCGAAGCTGAGGGCGGATGATGCGGTTCACGTAGTGATCACCGATCATCGGATACAGCGCACGCCGCCGACGGGGAGCACCGGTCCGAAGCGGGAGCAGCATGGCCGGTACAGCGGTCCAGTGCGGCTTTATTACCCGCCGAAGCTGAGCGGCAGCCGGGTCGATTCGGCGTATCTGGCGTTAGCGAAATTGACGGATCGGGCAGCGCTGCCGGCAGCGGCGCGGCGATTGGAAACGGCGATCGCCGAGGCGCGACCGGAGGTGCCGGAGTTCTACGTTCAACTCGCGCGGGGGTTTCGAACGCTCGCGATGTGGGAAAAGGCGGTTCACTATTATCGGGAAGCTCTGCGACGCCGGCCGAACGATGTGGGTGCGTTGACCGAGCTCGCCGAGATTCTGTTGGGGAAGGGGGATCTGAGAGGGGCGATTCAGTTACTGGAGCTGGGCCAGGCCGGGACGTCAACGGACCCGACGCTGATGAACTCTCTGGCCGTCGCTTACGGGCATGCGGGAAGGTTCCGAGACGCGGAAACGCTGTTGCGCGGGGCGCTGGAGGCGGACGAAGAGATGCCATTGACCTGGCTGAACCTGGGGGTTTGCCTTCAGGCACAGAATCGGGTTAGCGAGGCGGCTGCCGCTTACCGCAAGGCGTTGCGGTTACAGCCGGATTTCACAAGGGCGCGTGATTATCTGGATCGAATCGCGAAGTAATTCCGGCGGCTCTGGTGCAAATTGAGTGCTGGCGCAAGTTTGGTGCAAGTGCTTGAGGCGTGAGGCTCGCGGGCGATACCCTGAGCGCTACTCATGTCGAATGCGTCACCAAGCCGAGAGCTTCTTCGTTCCTTGGGCTCGTTAAAGCGGTTGGCTCACCAAAACCGATGACGGATGGTGTCGGGAGTGTTCAATCGAGTGGGCAGCGCCAGGGCGAGCTGAGGTGGCAAACTTCATCCAGGAGGCCGCCCCAACATGAAGTGGACCGTTAAGCTCGTTTCTGAGCCGCGACCTCGCCGGGAAGGTCCATGGAGCCAGAAACTCCCTGGGGAGCGGGAGAAGTAGGAGACTGGAACTAGACCGGGCGCGTCAAGCTATAGTCGATGTTCCTTTGGTGCCGAGTGCCCGATTCTGAGCCTGACTTCGGATGCTGCGTTCCATTGTTTGGTGGCGGGTTGTTCTGTTTGACAGGGCGAGTCCGACCCCGGTGGAGAGTTTGTGTACTGATCGCCCTCCGAGCCGAGCGCCCGGTCTTAATCCAACAACGAGGAACAGAGAATGGCGAAGGAAACTTCGGTCTACGAACGATTGGCAGGAGGGACGCGAAAGCAGCGCAAGGATCTTTAGCGACGGTTACTGACCGCGAGCATCGTCGAGATTTTGGGTTAGCTCAGCGTCGCCGTAGTGGCGCGGTATGTTCCGGGTGGTGACGAGGTCAGCAAAGGCGATGCGGGAGAGGCGGGCGAGTTCAGACGCCTTGGCGAATGGCAGGATTTCCTGGGCGTAAAGGGTGAGGGCGAGTTCGGCCGGGAGGCGGACGCTGTTGGCGATGGACTCTGGGATTTCCACGTGGACGGTCATTTGGCTTCTCCTTCGGACGGATGGGCTCGGCGTTCGCGGCGAGTGCGCGTACGGGATGAGTATAGCGGCGTGCAGTTCGGAAGATCTACAATTGGGTTATGGAAGGGACGGTCGTGTTGGATTCATCGGGGACTTGGGTCGAGCGGCCCTTGCC
>JBKJLJ010000686.1:0-4907 GCA_046597015.1 Bryobacteraceae bacterium | reverse complement strand
TCTCGATCTTCTGCATTCGAATGAGCAATCCCCAGCTTGGCCCATCCCCCTACCTTCAGGCTCATCTCGTATTGGAATCAACTGGTTCTCCAGGCTCATCTTGTATTGGACAAGACTGGCCTCGCTTCCCTAATCTGAATGAAGTATAATGTGCGAGATGGGTGCTCAAAACTTAGAAAACCACGCGCAGCGAGTCCCGGCTTTTCTAGCGGTAGGACTCGCGTTGATGGTGACGATCATCGGGTGTGGGGTCAACCTTTATCTGTCGTTGGGTGATCACCAGCGAATCTACAGCGCGTCCCTTTTGCTCGTCTTGGCGGTTTGCGTTTTCATGACGGCTTTCTTTGCGCGGACCTTCGCGCTGAAGGCGCAGGATCGGGCGATTCGTGCCGAAGAGAATTTGCGGCATTACGTGCTAACCGGCAAGTTGCTCGACTCGCGGCTGGAACCGTTGCAGATTGTTGGTCTCCGCTTCGCTTCCGACGGCGAGTTCCCCGCGCTGGCAGTTCAAGCTGCGGAAAAGGGTTTGTCGCAGAAGGACATTAAGGCTCTCGTAAAGACTTGGCGGCCGGATTTCTATAGGGTCTGATGCTGATATTCTTCTTCCTCCTCCTCTCGGCCTCTGCGTTCGCGCAGGCCCCTGTCTATGCAGTGTTCGAGAAGGCCGATTGCCACTCGTGCCATAACCGCGACGGCGTCGCCGCCGGAACCCGGCTGCTGTTCCCCGAAGGCAACGTTTCCCCCGCGCAGAAGGTCAGTTTCCTCCGCTCGCTGGTCACCTTGGTGGACCGGCTGGAGCCGGGCAAATCGCTGCTGCTCGAAAAGCCCACCAAACGGATTTCCCACGTCGGCGGCGAACGGATTAAGCAGGGCAGCCCCGAAGAAGCAACGCTCCGCGCGTGGATCGGGGAGCTGACCAAACTCAACGGGGATGAGCTCGCCAAAGCGCTCCGCTACCGGGAAGAGCAAGAGGGCGGCGGAGGCCAGAAAGCTCCGCGGGTGGAACTCCGGCGCCTGACTCATAGCCAATACAACCAGACCGTCCGCGATTTGGTTGGCGACGTTTCGAAGCCCGCCGATCGGTTTCCCCCGGAAGACTTCGTCAATGGCTTTCGGAACCAGATTCAGGGCCAAAGTCTTTCGCCGTTGTTGATCGAATCTTACAGTGAATCGGCCGAGAAGATCGCGCAAAGCGCGATGCGCGGCGGCGATACACGAGGCCTGATCGGCTGTAAACCGTCGCTGGCTTGCCGGTCGAAGTTCGTCCGCGAGTTCGGGTTGAAGGCGTTCCGCCGTCCGCTCGAAATCGGGGAGCAGAAGCGCTATGAGGCGTTGTTTGGGAGTGAGAAGGAGTTCGTGAAGGGCGCGCAGTTGGTGATTGAAGCCATGCTGCAATCGACCAATTTCCTGTTCCGGCTCGAGGAAACCTCCGACCCCAAGTTGAAGCCGTATGTAACGGCTAGCCGCTTGGCGTATGCGCTGTGGGACACGATGCCCGACGCGCAGCTTTTCGCCGCCGCGGCACAGGGCGAATTGGGCAACCCGAAAGGGGTGCAAGCTCACGTGAACCGAATGCTCGATAACCCGCGCGCCAAGGTGGCGTTGAACGAGTTCATCGGCCAGTGGCTGCGTTTTGATCGAATTTTGACCGCTAGCAAGGATCGGCGCAAGCACCCCCAATTCACTCGGGAGACGGCGGTGGCGATGACCGAAGAGGCGCGATTGTTTGTGAGCGACCTGGTTTGGAACGACCGGAACTTCATGGAGCTGTTTACGGCGCCGTACGGGTACGTGAACGGCGAGCTCGCGTCGATTTATGGAGTCCCGGCTCCGGCGCAGGAGTTTGAAAAGGTGAACTTCCCGCCAGCTTCCGAGCGGGCGGGAATCCTGGGTCAGGCGTTGTTTTTAGCCAGTACGGCGAAGCCGGATGAATCATCGCCGACGGCCCGTGGCCTGTTCGTGCGGGAGCAGTTTTTATGCCAGCATGTGCCGGATCCGCCGGCAGGCGTGAATACGAATCTGCCGCCCTTCTCGGCCGAACGGCCGCAGACGAACCGGGAGCGGCTCTCCGAGCACGTGGTCAATCCTGGTTGCGCTTCCTGCCATAGCTTGATCGACCCGATCGGCTTTGGGTTTGAGAAGTTCGACGCGGTGGGGGCCCGACGGGACAAGTTCGAATTCTCGACACCGGTGCGGGGCAAGAAAGAAGCGACGAAAGCTTGGACGTTGGATATCGATTCGACCGGCTTCGTCGCCGGGGTCGCGAAGTCGGCGTTTGCTTCGCCGTCGGCTTTGGGAGCCGTGCTCGGCCAGAGTACACAGTGCCAGGAATGCCTGGTGAAGCAGTATTTTCGCTATACGACCGGCCGTCTGGAAACAGGGGCTGATCGTCCAGTAATCCGCCAATTGACGGAAGACTTCCGTCGGTCGCAGTATCGGTTTAAGGCGCTCATTGCCTCGATGATGCTATCTCGAGAGAATCCAGGAGGAACTGTCCATGCCGCACGTAATCACGAATCGCGTTAGACTCTCGCGCCGCTCCCTGCTCAAAGGGTTGACGGCTGCCGGAAACGCAGTACTGGTCGGCTTGCCGCCGCTGGTATCCATGTACAACTCGCACGGCACCGCCTATGCCGCCGAGTCCAAGCCGATCGAGACCAGGTTTGTCCTATGGTTCAACGGCAACGGCATTCCAGAGCGGTATTGGATTCCGGCCGAGGAGGGCAGCGACTACAAAATGACGCCTTGCCTGTCGCCGCTAGCGGCATTCCGGCAGGACTTCCACGTGCTGAGCGGCGTGGATAACGCGGCCTCTTCAGGGCAGGGAAATGGCCATACGAACTCGATGAGCGGGTTGATGACGGGTACTCCGTTTACGGGTCGCGGCCCGTCGGGACCGTCGATTGACCAGGTGATTGCGAACAAGATTGGGAGCGAGTCGCGCTTCCGCTCGTTGCAGATTGGCGTGGCGCAGGAATCGTTCGGCGAGAGCATGCAGCGGAACATGAGCTGGGCGGGCTACGAGCGGGCTCTGCCGCCGGAGATGATTCCACATCGGCTGTTCGACCGGTTGTTTGGCGCGCGGGAAGAGGGTTGGGTGAACCGGAAGCGGAGCATTTTGGACGCGATTTCGACGGACGCGGCGGCGCTGAAGAAGAAGCTGCCGGGCGACGATCAGAACCGGGTGGAAGAGCATCTGTCGGGCATCCGCGACCTGGAGCGGTCGATTGCGGCGTTGCCGGAAGAGTATCGACGGGTCGAAGCACCGGAGTTCGACGGGGACATGAAGGATTGGCCGCGCATTGCCAAGCTGCAGAGTGATCTGCTGGTGCAGGCGCTGGCGACTCGGCAGACGCGGGTGGCTTCCTACATGCTGACCAAGTGCCAGAGCATTTCGCGGTTCCCGTGGCTAGGTTACACCTCGGCGCGGCACCACGACTACACCCACGCCGAAGGCCGCGTGAGCGGCGCGGACGGGGCAGAAGGGCAGCGCGTACTGCGGGACATCTGCAAGTGGCACGTTGAGGAGTTTGCGTACCTGGTCGCCAAGCTGAAGTCGATTCCAGAGGGCGATGGCAGCGTATTCGACCGGACGGCGCTGATCTACGTCCATGAGCATGCCGAGGCGAATCCGCATAAGAATAGCGGCCTGGCGATGCTCGTGGCAGGCGGCGTGGGCAAGATCTCCAAGGGGAAGCATACCCGGGTGACGGGCACCTCCGGTGATGTGTATCTGACCGTCGCGGACGAGATTGTACAGGCCGGCATCGGGAAGTTCCCGACGGCAACCAAGAAGATCAGCAGCTTGCTGGCGTAGGCTCGGAATGCTACGAACCTTATTGCTTTGCGTGGTTCCCGCTCTGGCTTTGGCCGCAGAGCGGGACGTGGCTGAGTGGGTGATCCGCTGGGAAGGCGTCGTGACGGTGGAGGGCAAGGCCCAGCCGATTCGCGACGTCAACCAACTGCCGGCGGGCGAGTTGAAGATCGTCGGGATCGACCTGACGGGTTCGGTGATGCCACCGACGGAACTTGTGAAGATCGCCGGGTTGCCTTATCTGCGCGACCTCTTTCTGCCGGGGCCAGTATGGAATCCAGGCGGGGGGAACGAGGACGCTAACGACGTCTTCAAGACGATCGCGACCCTGAAGAACCTGGAACGGCTCTACGTGGGATGGCACTTTGCGACCACCATCAACATTAAGGACAAGGGCATTGAGGCGTTGGCGGGGTTGACCAAGCTGCGGGAAATCCGCTGCTCGCAGTGCCAAGTGAGCAAGGTCAGCTTGGCCAGCCTGACGAACCTGCGGAGCCTGGATCTGAACAACACGCGGTTCACCGACGCGGGCCTAGCGGGCTTGGCGAATCTGAAGCAGTTGCGGCGGCTGTTGCTGCGGGATTCGCTGGTGACCGACGAGGGAATGCGGCATCTAGCGGAGTTGACGCAGCTCGAAGAGCTCGACCTTTCGGGGGTGAAGCTTTCGGATAAGGGGATTGCCTCGCTACGGAAGCTGACGGCGATGCGGGTGTTGAACCTGCGCGGGGCGTCGGCGACGGATGCGAGTCTGGACGTGTTTGCGGGGATGCCGAACTTGCGGACGCTGGATCTGTACCGGACCAGGGTAACCAACGCGGGCGTAGCGCGGTTACAGGGTCTGAAGCAGCTAGTGGATGTCGACTTGCGCTATAGCCGGGCGACGAGCAACGGGGTGGACGCCTTACGGGCGGCGCTGCCGCAGGCGAAGGTTCAATATGTGGGCGCGGCGAGCATCAAGGCGAAGAACTCCGGCGCAGCGCGGCCGACGACGGACACCGACGAGGGCGTTGCGGCCTGGGTGAAAGCGATGGGCGGGAAGGCTACGGTGGACGGCGGGAAGGTGCGGCGGATCGACCTGGGGACGACGCCGGTG
>JBKJLJ010000644.1:0-5054 GCA_046597015.1 Bryobacteraceae bacterium | reverse complement strand
ACCATCGGGTCGAGGCCGAAGGGGTTTTTGTAGATCTGGCCGTCATCGAGAGTCATGGCCGAAGGCTTACCATCGGTGATCATGATGATCTGCTTCATGTCCTTTTTCTCCTGCTGGAGAAGCTTCTGGGCCAGGATCAATCCATCGCGGGTGTTGGTATGATACGGGCCGACCTGGACGCGGGCGAGATCCTGCATCCGCAGTTCTTCGGCGGAATCGTGGAAGAGGACGCAGCGGAGGGAGTCGCCGGGATATTGGGTTTTGATGAGATGGGCGAGGGCGAGGGCGACGCGTTTGGCGGGGGTGAACCGATCCTCGCCGTAGAGGATCATGGAGTGCGAACAGTCTAGCATCAGCACCGTAGCGCAGGAGCTTTGGTACTCACTTTGGTGAACGTGAAGGTCTTCGTACTCGAGGTTGAGAGGGACCTGGACGCCCTCGCGCTGCATGGCGTGGAAGAGGGTGGTGTTCACGTCGAGGTTCATCGTGTCGCCGAACTCGTAGAGCTTGGACGAACCGCTGGTCTCGACGCCGGTGGATAATTCGCGGGTATCATGAGCACCGAAACTCGCTTTGCCGAGCGACCCCATAAGGTCCTTCAAAGTCTTGTAGCCGAGGAAGTCGAGGCCTTTGTCGGTAGCCTCAATCTTGATTTCCTGTTGCTCGCCTTCTTTTCCTGGACCTTGGGGCGGAGCGGTGACGTAACCTTCCGTCTGTAACTTTTCGAGCAACCGATCGACTAAAGCTTCGAACTGCTCTTCGGATAATTTTTCCAACTCTTCCGGAGGGATTAAGTCGCCGCTCAAGAGCGCTTGGCGGATGGCTTCCCGTAAGTCGTACGGGGGCACCCCATACGGATCCTCAAACCCGCTCTGGAGGAAGAACTCGGAGAGGGCCTTCATAAGGTCTTCGGCGGTTAAGCCGTAGTCCTCTTCGGTAAACTTCGAATACCGTATGGAGCGCATAGGTTAGTTGAACTGCTGCCGCCGCTTGCGTGGCTGGGCGTTATCTTCGGAAGGCTCTTCCTGCCGACCACGACGGTCTTCGCCCATGAAACCAAGTTCTTCGCTGCGACTGATACGCCGGTGGGCGTAGAGCCCTTCGAGGACGAACTCGGCGGCGGAGGCCCGCATGGCGTCCGACTCGCCGACCCCAATGCCGAGGGGGGCAATCTTTTCGAATAGACCATCGACGGGCATCATCTGGGCGATCATGTCGGACGAGGAGGTTGCTTCATCGAGCTTGAGGGCTCCACCGCGTTCGAAGTATTTCACGATCATGCCGACGTTCACGCCATCGAAATACTGGGTAAACACGCGGCCGACGGCGGCCTTGATCAGTTCCCGGGCGACGGCTTCCCCGCCCTTCAATTCGCCTTCGTACTCGAGCTCGATTTTGCCGGTCATGGAGGGCAGGGCCGCGTAGAGGTCGACGACGCGCGGGACCGTGTCCACTTCCATGGCGCCGAGGGCGCGGCGTTCGGCATTCGAAACTACGGACTCCATCACCGAGATGGGAAGACGCTGCGAGACGCCGGATCGTTTGTCGATCTTTTTATCCTCACGGGCGATGAAGGCGATGGCCTCGACGACCTCGCGGATAAACTTCGGAACGGTAATGGCGATGCCACCGGTTCGTTTTGTCCAGGCTTCCTGCTGGGTGATCGCGATGCCATGGTCGAGAGTATGGGGATAATGCGTCCGGATCTCGCTCCCGATGCGGTCTTTCAGCGGGGTGATGATCTTGCCGCGGGCGGTGTAGTCATCGGGATTTGCGGTGAAGACGAGGACGATATCGAGCGGGAGGCGGACGGGATAGCCTTTGATCTGGATATCGCCTTCCTGCATGATGTTGAAGAGGCCGACCTGGATTTTTCCGGCAAGATCGGGGAGTTCGTTGATGGCGAAGATGCCGCGGTTAGCGCGGGGGAGGAGACCGTAATGGACGGTGAGTTCGCTGCCGATCTCGCGGCCTTGTTTAGCGGCTTTGATGGGATCAATGTCGCCGATCATATCGGCGATGGTGACATCCGGGGTGGCTAATTTTTCGACGTAACGGGCGTCGCGGTGCATCCAGGCGATGGGGGTTTCGTCACCCAGGGCGGCGATCTGTTCCTTTGCTTGCATCGAGAGCGGGGCGAGGGGGTTGTCGCGGATTTCGGAGCCGGCGACGTAGGGCATCTGCTCATCGAGGAGCGTCGTGAGCATGCGGATCAGCTTCGTTTTCGCTTGGCCGCGCGTGCCGAGAAGGATGAAGTTGTGTTTCGCCAGGACCGCGTTAACGACTTGGGGAACGACCGTATCCTCGTAGCCGACGACGCCGGGAAAGAGCCGTTCGCCCGAGCGAATCTTGGCGATCAAATTTTCCCGTAACTCGTCCTTTACCGTTCGATCCGGCGAGCATCGCCGGGCCCAGTCGCTCTTCTTTAATTCACCCAGCGTAGAGGGAAGCTGTTCCATATCCCTTATTGATGCACGAAACCTATCCGAGTACCTGAATTCTTTGATATCTTTAGGAGTTAATGCCGAATGATTTGCCCGATGCGGAATACCAGCGATTCTGGAAACGGCTCCAACAAATTGGTCTCAACGCTTACGAAGCCCGTTCCTATCTAGTTCTGGTGGGTCACCCTCGATTTAAGGCCCTTGAACTAGCCGCCCGATCGCACGTGCCGCGGCAGAAAATTTACGAGGTTCTCGACTCCTTAGTGGAGAAGGGGTTTGCGCAGGTCGTTCAAGAGAAGACCAAATTGTTTTCGGCGGTTGAGCCGTCGCTGGCGATCCCGAGTTATTTCGCGCGCCGGGCGCAGGCGATGCAGACGGAGTTGTCGGAACAGTCGCGGCAGGCGACGGACCTGATCGAGGACTTGAACTCCTCCTACTCCGAGGGGCAAGGCGGGCGAGGGACGTTGGATTTCCTGCGCATTGTATCGGAGCCATTACAGACGGCGACGGAGTATCGGCGGATGATGCTGAACGCGCAGCACGATTACCTGGAGTTCTCGCGCCCCCCCTATGCCATCGACCCGGTGGACGACCAAATGGTGCGGGACTCTTTGCACCGGGGGGTGCGGTGCCGACTGATCGTGGAAATGGGAACGCTGGACGACGTTCATCGACGGCGGTTATTTGAGTTTATCGAGGCAGGGGTGGAAGTCCATCAAGTTCCTTCCCTGCCGTTAAAATTGGCTTTGTTTGACGGACGGAAGGGTTTGCTTGCTCTGCTCGACCCCGTGATCACAAAACCATCGTGGACGGCCGTCGTGTTCGACCATACTGGCTTCGGCGAGGCGATGAAGGGATTGTTCGAGCAGTACTGGCAGACGTCGACGGCGATGCCGATGCCCCGCTAGGGTTTCAGCAGGACTTTCAGGCAGCCGCGCTCGGCGGCCCGCTGGAACGCTTGAGCCGACGCGGTGAGAGGATACCGATCGGCAATCATGGATCGGACGTCGATTTTTCGGCTGGCCAGTAGGCGAAGGGCCGGGGCGAAACGGCCGCAGCGGGATCCGACGAGGCTGATCTCATTCACGATGACCGGGGCCATGTCGAGTTGCACCTTTTCGGCAACGGTGGACTTCATGACGACTCGGCCGCGGGGCCGGGTCATCGAGACGGCTTGGGCGAGGCCGGCGGCGGAACCGGTGGCATCGACGGTGACATCGAAGAGACCGGAGCCGGCGGCTTGCACGCCGAGGCGCACGGCGATGGCGATTTTTTCCGGGTGGCGGCCAAAGAGATGGACCTGGGCTCCGCCGACTTGGAGGACTTGGGCGATGAGGAGGCCGAGCTTTCCGTCACCGAGGACGGCGACTCGTTGGCCCTTCAGCTTCCCCAATTGCTCCTGGATTTCGCAGGCGGCGGCGACGGGTTCGCAGAAGACGGCTTCTTCGTCAGAGAGGCTGGCGGGGACGGCAAGGAGGTTCTCTTCGGGGAGGGTTAGCCATTCGGCAAAGGCTCCGGGGTGCTTGACGATGCCGAGGACGGTGCGCGTGGGACAGTGGCGACCGAGACCTTGCTTGCATGTGCCGCAGCGGCCGCAGGCGAGGTTGATCTCTCCGACGACGCGGCGGCCGATCCAGGTCGCGGTGTCGGCTTCTTCGACAATTCCGACGAACTCATGGCCGGGGCGGCCGGTGAATCCGTAGTAGCCGCGGAGGAGTTCGAGGTCAGTATTGCAGATGCCGGCGAGGGTGACGCGGAGGAGGGCGTGACGTTTGGGGCGGCGGGGACGGCGGGCGGATTCGACGTGGACACGCCCTTCGGCGAGGCGCACTGCTAACACGTTCCCGCCTTGCGGAGCCGGGACCAATACCACCAGTTTCGTTGTTCGAGGGGGAGATCGGGGTTTTGGGCTTGGGCGATGGCGCAGCGGAAGACGTCGAGGACGCAGGGGTCCTGGCGAGTGCCGGTTATGCGCTGGAGTTCTAGGTAGAGGTGGTCGCCATCCTGATGAGCTAGATGGTGTACGCTTTTGATGCCTAGGAGTTCGAAATCCCGGAGCATGGCCCGCCCGATCCCCGCCAAATCCGAAAGCGCTCTCATAGGTCGAGGATAGCACTCGGGAAATCGGTGTATAATCGGACAGATTTGTCTAGTAAGAATTCTCGGAGTTCTGTATCCTCTTTATAGGAGTCTGAATGTTTCTCATTTCAATGTTGATATGGGCTACGGCTTTGCTGGGTGCCGTCATGACGGTCTGGGCATTGGCCTGGGCCGTAAAACGCGGAGAATTCCGCAATTTGCGCCAGGGCGCGGCGTCAATTTTTGACGCGGGAGAGCCGATTGGGCGCCAGACTGACTTTTTTCCGGGGGCGAAGCGATGAGCAGTCTTCCCGAAGGCCCTAACGAATCGAAACTCCAGCAGATTTCACGAATTTTGATTGACGACTCGAGCCGGGTACCGGTGTCGCTGTGGTTTGCCAGCGCGGTCTTTTGGCTGCTAATGGGTTCAGCGGCGGCGATGATCAGTTCGGTGAAGCTGCACCACCCCGACTTTCTTGGAAACATCGAGTGGCTGACGTTCGGCCGCATTCGTCCGGTGCATTTGGATAT
>JBKJLJ010000619.1:0-9606 GCA_046597015.1 Bryobacteraceae bacterium | reverse complement strand
AAACACAAGGATCCCGGCAAACAGCAGCCACCCCACCCGCCCCGCCGCGCTCTCCGTCAACGCCCCCACCCGCGCCATCACCGATACCACCAGCATTCCCAGCGCATGCACGAAATGGTAAAAGACGGCCTTCTCATAAATGCCCATCGAGTAAGCGTCCAGCCGGTCGCGCAATCCATGCGCCCCAAACGCCCCCAACCCCACCGCCAGCGCCATCATCACCGCCGCCACCGAACTCCAATTAATCATGCGCTTTCAGCATAACAACTTGCGGTTCATCTCCCGCCGCAGGAGCAGGAACGAAACCGTAGCGTGCACCACGGTCGTTGCAATGCTCAAGTACCAAAGGTGGGTCAGTTGGAACCCCGGAGCCCGCGCCAGAAACACCGCCGGTACGGTAAACAGAAGCAGGCGGGCGAAAGAACTCCCCAGCGCCGGCCAAGTGTTCCCCAACGCCTGGAACATGCCGGAAAAGGTGAACACCAAACCGGAGCACACGAACGTCCATGCAATCGTCCGCAAATAGTCCGCCCCCGCGCTCACCACCGCCGCGTCCGTCGAAAAAATCCGAATCAGGCTGCCCGGCGAAATCTGGCACAGCAAGGTCACCATCGCCATCAGCGCCGACCCCATCAACGCCGCCGACCGCATTGTCCCCCGCACCCGCTCTCCCAGCCCCGCCCCAAAATTCTGCCCGGCCAACGGTGCCACCGCGAAGCTGATCGCCATCACCGGCAGAAAAACCGCCTGCATCACCCGGCTGCCGATTCCATAGCCCGCCTGCGCGCTCGGCCCGAAGTCTCGGATAATCCAGTAGATCGTCGCCATGTTCACCGCCATAATCAAAAACTCCCCGCCCGACGGAATGCCAATATTCAGTACCTTCCACCACACCGCGAAGTCGGGCTTCCACAGAGCGCGCTCAAACGACACATACGTCTCCAGCCGGATGAAATACCCCGTCAGCGCCACCACGCCCACCGTTAACGAGATCAGAGTGGCCATCCCCGCGCCCTCCACCCCCATCGGCCGTCCCGTCCCCCAACCCGCAATCAGCACCGGAGCCAGCAGGCAGTTCAAGATCACGGTTATGATCGCCACGATCATCGTCGGTTTGGCGATGCCGGTCGCGCGCAGCGCCGAGCCCATTGCCACAAATGCGAACTGCAACGCCAGCGCCGGGGCAAACCAAAGCAAGTACGCTCCACCCTCGCGAACCGTCTCCGCATCCGCACTCAGCGTTCGCAGGTAAGGTACCCGCAAGCCAAATCCCAGCCCCAACACCAAACCTCCCACCAAAAGCGAGAGCACGAAGGATTGATTGAAAACCAGTTGCGCCCCGGCCTGCTCCTTCCTTCCCGCCGCCTGCGCGATCAGGCTCGAAGTACCGACCCCCAGCATCTGTGTCAACGCCATCACCGCGATCGCCAGATTGCCACATAAGCTAACCCCTGCCACGCTCGCCTCTCCCAACCCGGCGACGAAGTACAGGTCCACCAGGTAGTACAGCGTCTGAAACGCCATCGTGACGGCAATGAACCCCGCCAGCTTCAGCAAATGTTTCGGAATGGAGCCCTGCGTAAGGTCGTTCATCGCCTTATTGTCGCCGAACGCAGGAACGTTGCAGAAGCAGAAAAACGGCGGAGTAAACTACGCCGCCGTTTCCTTCCGTTAGTTCGTCTCGAACCGGTCGAGGTTCATCACCTTGGCCCAAGTCTTCACGAAGTCCCGTACAAACTTCTCCTGGCCGTCCGACGAACCATAAACCTCCGCAATCGCCCGCAACTCCGTGCTCGATCCAAACACCAGATCCACCGGCGTCGCCGTCCACTTGGCCTTGCCCGTCGCCCGGTCAACACCATCGTACAGCCCTTCCGTCTTCGTCGACTTGCTCCACTGCGTCGACATGTCCAGCAGGTTCACGAAGAAGTCATTGCTCAACGTCCCCGGCCGATCCGTGAACACCCCGTGCGCCCCTTGGCCCACATTGGCATTCAATACCCGCATCCCGCCTACCAGCGCGGTCATTTCGGGCACCGTCAGCGTCAACAACTTAGCCCGGTCCACCAGCAACTCCGCCGGCGAAAGCCGCTGACCGCTGGCATAGTAGTTCCGGAATCCATCCGCGGTCGGTTCGAGCGAAGCGAAGGTCGCCGCGTCCGTCTGCGCCTGTGTCGCATCTCCCCGGCCAGCTGTAAACGGAACTATCACCGTCACGCCGGCCTTCTTCGCTGCCTGCTCAATCGCCGCTCCGCCGCCCAGCACGATCAGGTCCGCCATCGAGACCCTCTTCTTGCCGCCGGCCCCGTTGAACTCCTGCTGAATGCCTTCCAGCTTTTGCAGCACCTTGGCCAGTTCCGCCGGATTGTTCGCCGCGCAGTCTTTCTGCGGGGCCAGTCGAATCCGCGCCCCATTCGCGCCACCGCGATTATCCGTGCCGCGGAACGAAGCCGCCGAAGCCCAAGCCGTCCGCACGAGTTCCGGCCCCGTCAAACCCGAAGCCAGAATCTTACCCTTCAACGCCGCAATGTCCTTCGCGTTGATCGGCGTCGACTCCACCTTCGCAATCGGATCCTGCCAAATCAGGTCTTCCTTCGGAATCTCCGACCCAACGTAGCGGGTCTTCGGCCCCATGTCGCGATGGGTCAGCTTGAACCAAGCCTTCGCAAACGCCAACTGGAACTCCGCGGGGTTCTCCCGAAAGCGCATCGCAATCTTCCGGTAGCTCGGGTCCATCTTCAGCGCGATATCCGTGGTGAACATCATCGGCGCATGCCGCTTCGCCGGGTCATGCGCGTCCGGCACCAGGTTCGACGCCTTACCATCCGCCGGCATCCACTGCGTCGCCCCGGCGGGACTCTTCGTCATCACCCACTCAAAGGCGAACAGGTTCTCCAAATACTCAGAGGTCCATTGCGTCGGCCGCGACGTCCAAGCGCCTTCCAAGCCGCTCGTCACCGTATCGCCCGCGTTGCCGCTGCCGCAAGCGTTCTTCCATCCCAAGCCCTGCTGTTCCAACCCCGCCGCGGCCGGTTCGGCCCCGACGCACTTGCCCGGAGCGTGCGCCCCATGCGCTTTCCCGAAAGTATGGCCCCCGGCGATCAGCGCCAGCGTCTCTTCATCGTTCATCGCCATCCGGCCAAAGGTTTCCCGAATGTCCCGCGCCGCGGCCAGCGGATCCGGCTTGCCGTTCGGGCCTTCCGGGTTCACGTAGATCAAACCCATCTGCACCGCGGCCAGCGGATTGGCGAGCTTCCGGTCGCCGCTATAGCGCTCATCGGCCATGAACTTCTTTTCCGGTCCCCAGTAGGTAAGATCCGGTTCCCAGTCGTCCCGCCGCCCACCCGCGAAGCCGAAGGTTTTAAAACCCATCGATTCGAGCGAGACATTGCCAGCCAGAACCATCAAATCGCCCCACGAAAGCTTCTGGCCATATTTCTGCTTCACCGGCCACACCAGGCGCCGGGCTTTATCAAGATTCCCGTTGTCCGGCCAGCTATTGAGCGGATCGAACCGCTGTTGCCCTCCGGCCCCGCCTCCGCGCCCATCGGCCACGCGATAGGTGCCGGCGCTATGCCAAGCCATGCGGATGAAGAAGGGTCCGTAGTTGCCGTAGTCGGCCGGCCACCAGGCCTGCTTCGTCGTGAGGACTTTCTGGATATCCTTCTTGACCTCTTTCAGGTCAAGGCTTGCAAACGCCTTGGCGTAGTTGAAATCGGTGCCCAGCGGGTTGGATTCCACCGAGTGCTGGCGCAGGGGCGAAAGGTCGAGTTGGTCGGGCCACCAGTTGAGGTTCGGCTTGCCCTGCTGAGCGTTGAGCAACGGCATCGTTGCGACTGCCAGACCGGCCAGCGCCGTTTTTAAGTTCATCTTCATAAAATTCTCCTTATCTGAACAAACTTGGTTCCGGCCTAAGTATAGGGCCAGGTAGCCTACTTTTGGGCCTATAGCTCCTATACGCTTTTTGAGGCATCCGGCCATCCTCAAAACTTTGATGCTGCCAAACCCGGCCACGACGGAAGCAATGGACCCCGGCGAATCGCTTGTTTCAATCGTCCCGTCGCCTCGGGAGTAGCTCGGAGGAGCCGCCAGACCGGCCACAGATTTTGTATGCTCGGAGATACTCCCCCCGTCCGGGCGTTTTATTTCACTCTGGCGAGGATTCCCGATGGTTGAAGTGCACCCTTTGGAGCCGTTGACGGCGGCGGAAGGGCGGCTGTTGCGGATGATGGTCAAGTTACGTTCAACCTGGGCGGGACGGTTTTGGTGGATAGCTATTCCTTCTGCAACCAGAATGCAGGCGGACCCGGCGGGACCGGTAGCGCCGGTAGCAATGGGGTGCAAGTCCTGTTCTCGACCGACGGCACTAACTTCACCCCGCTGCCCGGTGGCCCATCTTCATTTGTTCGGGTTACCGCTTCCGGCGGACCTGCACAACCGATCGTCGTCTCGACAACTCGAGTAACTACGGGGACTCCGCGCAGACAGGCTTCGCCGAGGCAGGCTGTAACCAAGTTCCCGAGCCGTCTACAGCCCTCGCAGTTGCCTTAGGTTTGATCGCGCTGGGTTTCCGCCTGCGGAAGCGATCGCCGACTGTGGATCGATAACGAAAACAGAATTGCCTCTCGATTAGCTCGAATTGTCGAAGCTGGCAACGAAGTTCGCACGCTCCGGTCTCCGTCGTCCGCAGTTCCTCAAAGCACGAAGCCCGCCTCGCTGATGTATGCTATGGAGTCAAAGGACCAGAAACTTGACCATGAAACTTATTCTTCTCTCGCTCACCAGCGCACTGATCGTCACGGCGCAGGCAAAGCCCGACTATTCATCCGCGACCGCTTACGCTCGGACGTTTCAGGCGACGCTGCACCGCAACATCGAGAAGTCCGCCGAGAAGCTACCGGCGGAAGCATTCGGGTTCCGCCCGAGTCACGATGTACGGACCGCCGGCGAATTGTTCGGACACATCGCCAATGCGGAATACAACTACTGCGCCATCGTGGCGGGCGAGCCGAATCCCAACAAAATCAGCATCGAGAAAGAAAAGAAGACCAAGGGCGAACTCATCGAAGCTCTCAAGGCGGCCTTTGCTTATTGCGAGAAAGCCTACGCCGGTGTCAATGACGACAAGATCAGCACCAAGGTCAAAGTGGGCCAAACGGACCGCAATCTCCTAGGGCTGATGTGGTACAACAACAGCCACACCAACGAGCATTACGGGAATCTGGTCACCTATCTGCGCGTCCGGGGAATCGTCCCGCCTTCCAGCGAACGATAGCACTGCGGGCCGGAAACGCTTCCCGTGGGCCCTTGGCCAGGTAGCTGGTTGCCCGTTCTAAGTCCTGAGCGACAGACCACTGGCTCCCCGCCAATCCCGTTCCCAAGCGTTCGGCTTATACGGTCACGCGGTCACCCGGCGGCTCGTCTGGGGCACGGCGAACGGATAACCTGCGCATAATGCAGATAGCAGGCAGTGCTATGCGAGGAGTTGGCGTTATGCGATACCTCAGTTGGATCCAATTCGTCCTGGCCGGCACCGTTCTCTCCGCCCAGCCCGTCAGCACTTGGGAGATGCTCTCCTACACCCCGCCCCCTGGCTTTCACGTCGTGCAGAAACCGGACGGCGGGGGCCGCGTTGAACTCACTAAATCCAGCCGTACCAACTACTGTCTCATCGCCATTTACTCCAGTACACCCGCCGGAAACAACCTGGAGGCAAGCTTCGCCTCCGAGTGGCAAGCGGTTATGCTCAAGACGATCAGTGCCGTCGCGGCGCCGTCACCTCAGGTGAAGAACCTCGGCAACGCGAGAGCCGCAGTCGGCCGCGCCACCTCCACCACCGGGGGCCAACCGGTCTCGGCCATGCTCGTAGTTCTCGATGCAGGTGCCAGGGTTCTCTCTATGATTGTATTGACGCCCACATTGGCCGGCTATGACGCTTACGCGGCGGACGTCGAAGGCATGCTCAGCACCCTGTCGGTGCAGCGAGTCAATGCGTCCAACAAGATTCCTCCAACCGGCGGCGGGAGGCTCGTCATTCCTCCGCCTGACCGGAATCTGACGATGGCGGACCTCGCCGGCGAGTGGGGCCACAACGACGGCATTACAACCACCTATGTGGACCGCAGTACTGGAGTCTACACTGGCTCGGAATCCCTCCATTTCACCGACAAATGGACCTTCTCCAAGGATGGGGAAATCTCACTCGACTTCTTCGCCATCCGAAACGGCAAGAAGATAGTGGAGAAATCGAATGGTACGGCCACCCTCGGTGGCGGTCTCCTGGTCATCCGCATGAGCAACATGCAAAGGTTTGTTTTCCGTGGGTGGCTTGATCTGCCTGACATGACCATCATGAAGCTGAACGGACCGTGGTACGCCGACCCGATCCCCTCCAACATCCTCTCCAATCCCGAACAGGGCGTGAACCTCGATCAGACGTGGGTTCGCAAGAAGTAAGGAATGCATAACGCAAAGGCAAAGGGGAACTCTGCGGGGTCCGATCCGCGCGTCGATCGCCCAGCATTCCCGGTGCCCTATCAACTCCTCAGAAATCGACTGAGATTCCTATCAACATTCCCACCCGCGGGCTGCCTTCAAACCTACCGCCGGTAATCGCGAAATCCAGACCCACTGTTTTGGTCAGTGCGTATTTGGCCCCGAACTGGCCCTGCAGCATCGCTTTGCCAAGGTCAAATTGTTGCGTTATCGCGCTCGCCACTTCTGCGCCGATCAGCCACCGCTTGGACGCTTGCAACGTGACCGAAGACGAGCCGGTGAAGACCTTTCCGCGCGTGGTCCGTAAACCGATCGCGCCGGTGAGGGTGTTGCCAGAAAACAGTAGCCCGCCGTTCAGCCGATAGGTGACACGAGGCGACAATTTCTTCTGTGCGATGCCATTGAGCCAATAATCGGCAATGCCCGAGCCCAGCTGATTTTGAGGGTTTCCCGTCGGAAGTTCAATGTAAAGGGCCATCGTAAGCGCCGGCCATCGCGATCCTTCGCGCTCGGCCTTTACTTGATATTTGGTTTGCAGGTTTATGTCCCCGAACCCGAAGGCATTGGGCGTTCCGGAATCCCGAGCATTGAAGATGGCCAGCAGCGGACCGTCGAAGCCGACCTCCAGATTCTTGCATGGCCCGAACGTCAACTGGAAGCGGTTTGTATTTTGCCGGACGGCAGGATAGGAAGTGTTGTGGAGCCAACTGTGGTCCGACAGCAGTTCGAGATGGAAATGCCGGACCGGCGCAACGTCGGCGTCGTCGGTAAGAAACGGCTGCTGGCCCGGCAAGCTCAGAGGTAAAAAGAGGGGAAAAAGACAGGTTGTCGTTCGAATAATCTGCGACCAGGAGAGAATCCCCAAGCCAAATCGAGTGTCCGGCCGGAACGCTCTCCTCGAAAGTGCCAATGTTTTAAGTAAGAGTTGGGTCCCAGACATTCAGGTTGGTAAGTGAAGGGAAGTGTTGATGCCGACAGAAAGATCACTTACCTGATGCCTCAGCATGGCACACACGGGCGATGCACGGATATCTCCACCAGTTAGAACGCGAACCCGATCAAAAAGTCGCCTTGGTTTCGGTTTGTTCGCAAGAGTGCATTAACCGGGTCGCGGAAGTTTTCACTGCCCCAACGCGTATACCGGACCTCCGGAATGATGCGAAGGCGGCCAAGTTTGAATTCCACACCACCGCCGAAGACCAAACCTACGTCATTCCGTTTGTTAAACTCCGAGGCGGTATTCAGTCGCAAGTTGGTGGGGGCGAGCCCGGCAATCACGGTATTGCGTAGCTGTTCGACCCCGGAAATATGACGAAAAGCGCCGCCACCACCGACGAATGGCCTGACTGGTCCCGGCAGGATCGCATACTTGACGAGAGCAGGAAACTCCCAGGAATTGGCGACGGTCTTCGCGTAGACGGTTCGGTTGGCTAGCGACTGGTCGTACTGGTAGCCGAGACGTTTGTAGAGCGCGTCGACTTCAATGGAAAACCGCGCGGGAAGGTTGAACTGAATCGAGGATCCGATCAGATACCTCTTTGTGTTGGTCGCGTAGTTTGCCGAGTTTCCTCGCAAAGTCTCAAAAGCGTCCGTGATGGGCACTCCTGCCTTTACGCCGACCGAGACTGGTTGTGCAAGCGTCGGCAAAACCGCTCCAAGCGCCAAATAAAGGAATTTTAGTTTAGTGTTCATGGCATCATCACAAGCAACTGTGTGGCCATACTGGTTCCGGCACCTCAAGATCCGGATCATTAATCGGTCAAATCCGACCCGCAGGTAACTCCCGGATCACGAATCCTATCTAGTGGATAGGGTAATTGGCAAGCTGCCATGCCAATTTTGGAGGATCGAATGCCTGAACGCAGTAAAGCATCGTCTAGTGCCGTCTTGATATTGATAGGGTCAATGTTTTTCCTCCATACGCCATCCGTGCAGGCTCAGGCTACCGGGCCCGCACCTTCTGGGGCGAAGACTCGTGGGCCTCAGCCCATCGGTGCCGTGACACAAACCTGGACTGGTGCGTTGTTTGACACGACTCGGAAAGCTTGCGGCGGTGAGACGAAGGAGGCTTCCCCCACGGATACCTGCCCCGTGAGTGTTTCTACCGTAAGCTTTGGAATTCGACTCCCCGATGGCAAACTCTATAATTTCGACGAAGGTGGAAATCCCAAGGCCTCCGCAGCCCTTAAAAAGAGCCAAAAGGGGAGTAAACAAGCTTTTTCCTACTGGCGAACCGGCAAAGCTTTGAAGCCTATCACGGCCCACGTTACCGGCTCGGTGACCAGCGATCTTTTGAATTTGGACACGATTCGAATCGATTGACGCCTCTGCTCCCTTCGGGTGCCAGTCATAGCCCTTCTGCTCCCCCGCGAACCGTCCGGGCCGCTGACCTCAACTTCCACCAGGACATGGCGATCAAGATTGTAAAGCCCGCCGCGCCAGCACCCTCGCCTTCGCGGCCTCCACCTCCAAGCAAAGGGAGAGCAAGAAGAGTCGCAGTTCGACGCCGGAATATGACGACCCGTCGTCAGCTGCCCGAAGTGCGTGGTCGCATTGCGGAATGTGCTGCTAGTGGCCGTCGAGGCCAAGTCCCGGATAAGACACCCGCCTTTGACCCAGTCCCGGTCGCCTGGATGCCCCCGGTCCGCGCATTTCGATTCGATCAACATTGGTGGTTCAATTGCATCGCTTCGAAGGGTGGCTCGGTGTGTCGTTTGCTGGGCTCTCCCCGGCTACCAATCGAAGGGTGAGGCGGCAAACTGAAATTCATACCCCCAATTTCCATTGAGGGTTAACTCGAGGGCAATAAGAGAAACGAGATGCTACAAGATGATTAAGGGTAAAGGGCGACAGCCTGATTTCTGGCCCGAACCACAGGACCATTCCAGCCGGATCAATCAGGGGCTGCAGCAAGTCCACGCCCTAGCGACCGCCCTCGGTTTTGTGGCCGCGATCGCAGGATTGTATTTCTTAAAAGAAATTTTTCTGCCGCTTGCCTTTGCCGTCATTTTAATGGTGATTCTTTCGCCTCTCGTCAGCCTCCTCCAGCGTTTCATTCGGTTGCCCAGAGCAGTCGCAGTTGCGGCGACGACGCTCGCTACGATGATCTTC
>JBKJLJ010001038.1:0-6417 GCA_046597015.1 Bryobacteraceae bacterium | reverse complement strand
TGGATGCCTTAGCCATTTCCGCGACCGATGAGCGAGCTTTAGTCGCTCCACTCGAACGAGCCATCGCCGCGGGAATTCCGGTCAGCGTGTTTGATTCGGCGGTGAACCTGGAAAACTATGTGACGTTTGTGGCGACGGATAATTTTGCGGCGGGATGTTTGGCGGCTCAGGAAATCGGACGTTTGCTGCAGGGGCAGGGAACTGCGGCGATGGTGATGCAGAAGCCCGGCGGCGCTTCGACCGGGCTGCGGGAACGTGGCTTTGAGCAGACCCTGGCCAAGGAGTTTCCGGGTGTACGTTTGGTCGCGCGTCAGTTTGGCATGGGAGACCGCGCCCGATCGCGCACTGCGGCGGAGAACATCCTAACCGCGCAATCGGGTTTGCAGGCGATGTTCGGGTCGAGCGAGGCGGCTTCGATCGGGATTCTTCAGGCGGTTGAGAGCCGCGGGTTGGCCGGTAAGGTGAAGGTAGTGACTTTCGATAACAGCGACGTGCATCGGGCGGCGCTGACCGCAGGCACTCTCGACGTAATGCTGGTACAGGATCCGGACCGAATCGGGTATGAGGCGGTTCGCTCGCTGGCGCTGAAGCTGCGGGGGGAGACGCCGGCGCGACGGTTGGAACTGCCGGTCCGGCGCATTACCCGGGAAAACGCGGCGACACTCTAGGTAACCAAGGACGTCATGGCGTGCTTAAGCAAGAACTGCGGCCATCGCCGCGGCCAATAGTTCGCGGCCATGGCGGGGGGCGAGGCCGCCGCGGCGAAGGATTTCGCCGGTGGTTCCGGGGTCAAAGGGTTGGGCGACGGCTAAGTGCGGCAGAAAGGTTGCCAGTCCGGCTAACGCCCGCCATTCTCGAGAACTGGCAGCAGCCTTGAGCGCCCATTCAAACATCGCTACGGGCACTAACTTGGGCCTACGGCTTTGTGTACCATACGCGGTATCCATGATTTCACCAAACGTTGGCGCGGCATCCGGGCCGGTACATAGGTGACGGATCGCTCCAGCTTCAAAATGGCGAGCGATCAGGAGGGCCAGGGCCTGACCAGTCCATTCCGAACTTACTAAGTCGACCGGAACATGAAGCTGACCTGGTAACATTGGAAAGTCCGAACTGAATGGAATCATCCGAATCACTTGTTCCACGTGTCCGCCGCCGCCCATTACGGAGCTTAGTCGATGGATCGAAACGGGTAACTTCTTTTCGGCCAGTACGAGCGCTTCGGCTTCATGCTTGGACTGGGTATAAGTGTTGAAGTAGCCAACGTTATGGGTAAGCGGTTCCTCCCGAACCCAGCCTTCGCGCCGGCCGGCAATATAGAGGGTGCTGACGTGGGCGAATCGATCGAGATGGGGGCATCCGTGGGCAAATTCGAGCATCTGGCGCGTGCCTTCCAGGTTCGTCGCGCGGACTTCATCGAGCGGCAGGTTGAAGCGGACTTCGGCGGCGCAATGAATGATCACGCGAACCTGGCTCTGTAGAGCCCGCCGATCTTCCGGCGAAAGGCCCAAATCAGGCAATCGAATGTCCGCGGTGGGTCGCCGCAACAGCCGAATCTCTTCGCCTGGAATCAGCCGACCCAGGGCCGGCACCATCTGGCTGCCGACCGTTCCCGTACCACCTGTCACCAAAATCATTTAGAAAGCTCCCGAATGGGCGCATAGCGCCGGGCTAACCAGTCGGGCGAGGCGCCCAACCAATACAGAATCTGTAGAACTGTCCACTGGGCAAACAGGCCCAAAAAGTTTCGATGTTCGAAACGACGGCAGGACGTATTTATGACACAAGGCAGTCGCTCGAAGTTTCCGGCTTGACGAAGCCGTCGCACGAGGTCGACATCCTCAAACAGCGGCAGGGGGCGGAAGCCGCCGACCGCGTCGTAAACTTTGCGGCGGACGAAGATGCCGGAGTCTCCGTAGCAAAGGCCCAAAGTACGGAGCAGCGGATAGATGCGGCTCAAGGTTCGCGCCGCGGGTCGGTCGCCGTCAAAGCGGAGGGTAAAATTACCGCCGAGCGTCGCCGGGTTCGCGAGGGCCTGCCTGATGGCGGAGACTGAATTCGGATTCGGAATCGAGTCGGCGTGTAAAAACCAGAGGACATCGCCGGTAGCCATCGCAGCGCCAGCCCTTTGTTGGAGACCTCGGCCTTTTGCGGTGGCCACCCAAAGATCGGCACACTTGGCTAATTCGCCGGTTCGATCGCTACTGCCGCCATCGGTCACTACGATTTCGACGGTGTCGTACATCGTTCGCAAGGCGTCGAGCAGCCGAGGGAGCGCGATCTCTTCATTCAGTGTGGGGATGATGACGGAAACGCGCAATCCAGAACTTCGCAGAATATGTATTATGTCAACTATTGGAAATGAAGGGCCAACTTCGATTGTGCAAGCCCTCTACTTCGAACAGAATCTCCAAGAACTTTAATTTTACACCGAGCGGCCCGATTGGAGGATCGCCAACGGTTCATCGCTGGCGATTTCGTTGTTCAACTTCGTCAATGACGAACTGAGTGGGGATCAGACCAGTGTTTCGTTGGGCAGCGGTCGAGGATTCCGGATCGAGCCCGCATTGGCCGGAACAAACCCGGAGGCGTGGGCTGGACCTCACGATAATACAATCCCAAGTCCGCCAGGAAGCGAATGATCGTCTCGATTCCGCTGCGATTCTCGTCGGAGCAACGCTAACGAACCCCCGGCGGCGCCCCCAAGCCACTCCGAAGCAAGCGCGGGACCAGCGGCGACAGGGGAATTGCGGAGTTCCCTGCCCTCAAGCGATCTAACTGCCGGGAACAAGGGCACGAAGCTCTTCGGTGCCAATTACAACCTGAATCAGCTGGATCCGTCCTTCTTCAGCCTCGGGCTGGGGTTGCAGGACACGGTGGATAACCCCTACTTTAACCAAATCCGGACGGGCCCCTTGGCGGCGGCACGCATTCCGCGCCAACAGCTTTTGCGGCCGTTTCCGGACTATAACGGCGTTTCCACCTGGGCGACCACCGGTCTGTCGACGTCCTACCATTCCCTCCAGATTACTGTCGAAAAGAGGTACGCCAATGGCGTATCGGCGTTGTTCAATTACACCAAAAGCAAGCTGATCAGTGAGAGCCAAGCCATCGGTGGCGGCAACGATGCCACGGCCGGGGCGGGCGACTATCGCGTGGGACGGTTGAACCGCCGGATCGATCGGGCGATCGATGCGGACGACGTTTCGCAGCGCTTTGTGGCGAGCGGTCTTTGGGAACTGCCTTTCGGCCATGGTCAACGGTTCGGTTCGACGATGCCGAAGGTGGTAAATGGAGTGTTGGGCGGATGGCAGTTGAATGGCATCTGGACCCTGCAAACCGGCCCTCCTCTCGCGGTTCGAGGCACGAATAACTTCACCGGCATCGGCTACCCGAATATCGCCGGCAACCCGACCCTGCCCGGCGGTCAACGTACGCCGGTTCGTTGGTTCAACACCGAAGCCTTTGCCAATCCGGCCGATTTCACGATCGGCAATGCACCGCGGACGCTTCCGACGACTCGGGGGCCGGGGCTCAACGACATGAGTTTCTCGCTGTTTAAGACCTTCAGAATCCGGGAACGGTTCCGGCTCGAAGCTCGCTGGGAGATGTTCAACGCCATCAATACCGTGAACTACAACCTGCCGAACACGACCTTCCAGCCGAACCGTCCGGCGGCCGGCCAGACCGCGACGAACTGGAATCCGAACTTCGGGCGAATTCTCGGCGCCCTCGAACCCCGCCGTATGCAACTCGGGCTCCGCCTGGCCTTTTAAGAAGAAAACCCTGCTACCTCTCATGGCCGCCAGCTTTGCGCTGCCGGCCGAGCAGGACGCGTAAAACGGAAAAAGCGGCCTGCGATGGCCGCTCTTCCGCGTTCCTTACTTGGCTTGCTTACTTGTTTCGCCCGCCGCCACCGCGAGGAGCGCTTCCGCCGGCGTCTCCGCGAGAACCGCCGCCGTCTCCGCGCGGTGCCGTGCTACTGCCGCCACCGCCCCGAGAACCGCCGCCATCATTCGAACGTTCTCGAATGACCGGGCCGCCCATCCGTGATCCGCCCGAGTCGCCGCCTCGGCTACCGCGATCCGGAATCGTTTGCCGCTCGACGCTCCGTCCGAAGTCACCGCCGCGGCTACCTCGATCCGGAATCGTCTGCCGCTCGGCGCTCCGTCCGAAGTCGCCGCCGCGGCTACCGCGGTCTGGAATCGTCTGCCGCTCGACGCTCCGTCCGAAGTCACCTCCGCGGCTACTTCGATCCGGAATCGTCTGCCGCTCGGCGCTCCGACCCGTATCTCCGCTGCGCGTGCCGCGGTCTGGAATCGTCTGATTTCGCGACCCGGTATCGTCCGCTCGAGTAGTGCCGAAGCGGCCCCAGCCGGTATCGTTGCCGCGAGTCGTTGTGCCACCGTTACGGTTCATCTCGCCGCGCGTCGTCGCGCCGCCCGTTGCCCCGCCGTCGGTCCGAGGTGTGGCGGCATCGCCGAAGCGCCGCCAACCACCGGTGTCTCCGCCACGAATGGACTCTCGATTCGTTACCGTCCCCCGGCTGGTATCGCCACCGCCGCGGATCCGTTCACTCTGGGTGGAAGGAGATTCGGCCCTGGTGCCGTTTTCACCCAAACGCCGCCATCCGTTCGTGTCGCCGCCGCCACTGCGTACGGTATCGCTGCGAACCGTATCGCCGCGTCGCTCGGCCGGTTGCTCAGCCCGTGCGCCACCGCGTTCCATGATGTTGCCACCCCCACCGCCGACGGTGCCGCCTCGGACTTCGGTGGGCGTGCGGGTTGCCGACGCATTGTCGAAGGTACGGCGCGAAACTTCGCGCATCGCCGTCTGCTGGTTTTCGAAAGGAACCCGGTCAATCCTAGAAGGCTGGCCCCGGCTGTAGAACCGATCGTCCCCTCGCGTGGATCCCGCTTGGCCACTGGCCGCCCGGTCGGTCCAGCGCGTGCTCTCCCGGTCTGGGGTGGCCGGAACTTGCCCCCGAACAAACGAGGCGTTATTCAGTTCATTTCGATCGTAGCGGATCTGGTTCACAGATCCACGGCCGAAATCGCGCCCGTTGATGACCGTCACGCCGTTGTCGTTGCGCGCGTTCCGATAGACGTTGGTCACGTTGATATTGGTTATGTTCACGTTGTTGCCGAAGTTCCCGTTCCGATAGCCGCCGTAGTAGCGGTTGCCGTACCAACGGTTATAGGTTTCAAACGGGGCCAGCGGCACCCAGCCGAAATTCCCGAAGCCCACTCCGATTCCGCCCCCGAAGCCGCCGCCGCCGCCCCAGCCGAAGAAGCCGACCAGTGCCGGGCTCCAATAGTGGCGCGCGTTCGAACGGCCTGGCCACCAGCACCAACCAATTCCGACCTGGTTGTACCAACGGCCATAATGGTAAGGCGCCCAGCCCCACGGATCGTAGCTGACCCAGGACCAGCCGTAATAGTCGATCCAACTCCAACGGCCGTTCCGATACGGCGCCCAGCCCACGCTCGTCGTCGGCGCCCACACGCGGCCATACTCCGGAGAGTTGATCCAGCGGCCGTGGCCGTCCATGTCCTCCGCTCCGTAGATGTCGCGACTCACATACTGATAGCTTTCGCTCCGCTCCAGGTCGCGATCCCGGCTCTGGTTCCAACGGTCGAAATCGTCCAGCGGAAAGGCTCCGTTGGTCCGGAACTCAGGCTCGGCGGATGTGCCGCGCGCCTGCAACGTCTTGCCCGACTTCAACCGTTCGGTGCCTTGCGGCGTGAAGATTTCGGCTTCGCCACTGCGTACGGTCACCTCAGTCGTGCCATCGCCCAGCACCGACACCCGGTAGACCCCTTTCTTCATCGGACGGACCGAGATGTTCGGGGTCGAGATCTCCACTTCGGCGTCCCGATCGCGCAGGACTCGCCACGTCATCGTTCCAACCGCCAAGCGGACCAAAAACCGGCGATTCTCAATATCGGCCAACCGTAATTCCGCGCCGGACGACAGACGGGCATAGTTACTTGAATCAAACTGCACCTCAGTACGGGAATTAGCCCCGGTCAACACCCGGTCTTCCGAGAGCAGCGGAGCGTTAATCGCGGCCGCTACCCATTCGCTCGTATCGCCCCTGCGCACGGAAACATCGCCGGAAATAAGACTCACCCGAGCTACGCCACGGCCCTGCTCTTCGACGTCCTGAGCGAACCCGGCGCCCCCGGACAGAGTGGCTATGGCAACAGCGGAAAGAAAAATGCGGAACATGGCTGGTTCCCCCCGCTCTCTATAGTTGCAATCGCCTCACCAAACTGTAAATAGCCTGTTTTCAATAGCGGAGTCAGTTTCCGAGTGGTGGATTTCAACCACCGATGGTGGTTCCCCTACACGGGATCCACCATCGGTGGTTGAAATCCACCACTCGGAAACTGACTCCGCTATTGAAAACAGGCT
>JBKJLJ010000346.1:0-3489 GCA_046597015.1 Bryobacteraceae bacterium | reverse complement strand
CCATCGAACGGGGTGGCCGCCGAGATCAGCCCGTTTTTGATGTTGGACTACGCCGGTCCGAAGGCGTTTGAACCGGCTTCGGAACCCCGCGGCGTCGACGAGCATCCGCACCGGGGTTTCGAAACGGTGACAATTGCCTATCAAGGATCCGTCGACCATCGAGACTCGGCGGGAAACGCCGGTACGATACATCCCGGCGATGTGCAATGGATGACGGCGGCCTCTGGCGTCGTGCACGAAGAGAAGCACGGGCGGGCGTTTACCGAGGCGGGCGGGACGTTTGAAATGGTCCAGTTATGGGTGAACCTGCCAGCGGCCTTCAAGATGAGCAAGCCGCGGTATCAAGGAATTACGGCCGCGCAGATTCCGGAAGTAGCCACGGGTACCGGAGTTGTCGCTCGGCTGATCGCGGGTGAGTTAGGCGGGGCGCAAGGGCCCGCGAAAACGTTCACGCCGGTCACTCTGATTGATCTTCGTCTCGCCGCCGGCGGAGCGGGCACGCTCGAACTGCCGGCGGGGCAAAACTTCGGCATTGTCCTGTTGCGCGGGGCGGTTACGGTGAACGGAACGACCGTGATGAGCGGAGAGCCGCAGATGGCGCTGCTCAGTCCGGCCGGCTGCACGGTGGAGCTAGCGGCAAGTGTCGAATCGCTGGTCTTGGTGCTCGGCGGCGCAGCGATCGATGAGCCCGTCGCGAGCTACGGTCCGTTCGTGATGAACACGCAGGCCGAGTTACGACAGGCGGTCGAAGACTTTCGGGCCGGACGGATGGGGCGGTTGGCGTAAGCCCGCCCCACCCACTCTTAGATTGATGAACGGACGCCCAGCTTTTTGAGGAACGTCATCATGGGACACCAGTTCGTGAAGGCGGACTGGAACAGGTTGAGGCCAATGAAGGCAGTGAAGTAAAGCCAGCGAACGTCGCTGTAATGAGCGAGCACGAGGCTGAGCATAATGAGGGCTCCGGCGATAAGACGGAGGTAGCGGTCGACTGTCATGGTTGACTCCTTTTGCGGTTGTTGATCATGTAGTAAACGATGGGGACGGTCATCCTCGAAAGGGCCAGCGATGCTACCTCGCCGGCCATCAAGGCGATGGCAAGCCCTTGAAAAATCGGATCAAAAAGTATGACGCTTGAGCCGGCGACGACCGCGGCGGCGGTGAGCATCATCGGCCGGAAACGGACGGCGCCGGCGTCGACCACGGCGTCCTGCAGCGCCATTCCTTCTTTGAGACGGAGCTCTATGAAGTCGACGAGGATGATCGAGTTGCGGACGACGATGCCGGCGCCGGCGATGAAGCCGATCATCGATGTGGCGCTGAAAAAGGCGTTCAGCAGGCCATGGGCGGGCAGGATGCCGACGAGCGAGAACGGGATGGCGGCCATGATCACGAGAGGCGTCAAAAGGGATTCGAACCAGCCGACGACTAGAACATATATGAGGATGAGAACGACGGCGAAGGCGAGGCCGAGGTCGCGGAAGACTTCATAAGTGATGTGCCATTCGCCGTCCCACTTCAGAGCGTAACGGGCGTCCGACCCAGGCTGGGCGGCGGTAAACTGTTCGAGGCGATAACCAGGGGGGATCTTGAGGGCGTCGATTCTGGGCGTGAGTGCGAGGATGGCGTATACAGGGCTCTCCATGGCACCGGCGACGTCAGCGGTGACATAGGTGACGGGCATCAAGTTCTTGTGATACCGGCTGCGTTCGGTCAAGGTGTCGTGGACCGTGACGAGTTCGCGGAGGGTGATGGTGCTGCCGGAGTGCCCACGGATCTTGAGGTCCTGGAGGCGGGCGAGGTCGCTACGAAAGGCCAGAGGCAGGCGGACGTCGAGCGGGACGTCTTCTTTGGCGGTGTCGTCGTGCAGCAGCCCGGGGGAATCGCCGGCAGAGGCCAGCCGGAGGGTGCGGGCGATCTCGGCGGGCGAAACGCCGTGGAGGGCGGCCTTCTCTGGGTCGATCAACAGCTGGTGCTTCGGCTGGGGAGCTTCGACGTACCAGTCGACGTCGACGACCCCATCAAGACGTTCCATGAGTTGCTTCACTTGGCCGGCGACGCGGAGGCGACCGTCCTCAGTCGGACCGTAAATTTCCGCGACGAGGGTTTGGAGTACCGGCGGCCCAGGCGGGACCTCGGCAACCTTGATGTTGGCGCCGTTGGCTTGGGCAAGCGACGTTAGGCGTTGGCGGACCTGCTTGGCAATCTCGTGGCTGGGGAGTTTGCGATAGTCCTTGCCGAGCAGGTTGACCTGGATATCGGCGACATTGGCACCGCGGCGGAGGTAGTAGTGACGGACGAGGCCGTTGAAATTGAAGGGCGAAGCGGTGCCGGCGTAGGTTTGGACGTTGACGACTTCGGGCTGCCCAAGCGCGGCGGCAGCGAGGAGTTGGGCGACCCGGGCGGTCTCTTCAAGCGCCGTGCCTTCCGGCATGTCGATGATCACCTGGAACTCACTTTTGTTGTCGAAGGGAAGCATTTTCACTTTGACGAACTGGATGTACACGAGGCCGCAGGAGGCCAGCAAGAGAATCGCGACCGTACCGACGAAGCTCCAGCGGAGCACCGGACGTTCCAGGAGAGGGCGCATCACCCGGCGGTAAAGGCGAGTGACAAAATCTTCCTTTTCATCCTCGGCGTGGAGGACGTGGCCCTTGAGGAGCCGGACGGCGGCCCAAGGTGTAACCAGGAAAGCGACGAGCAGGGAGAAGGCCATCGCGGCGGAAGCGCCGATCGGGATCGGACGCATATAAGGGCCCATCAGGCCACTGACGAAAGCCATCGGCAGGATCGCGGCGATGACAGCGAGCGTAGCGAGGATAGTGGGGTTCCCCACTTCGTCAACGGCTTCAATTGCGACCTCCGTAAGTGGACGGCCATGGTTCGAGGGCATGCGGCGATGACGGACGATATTTTCCACGATCACGATGGCGTCGTCCACCAGGATGCCAATCGAGAAAATCAGGGCGAACAGGGTGATGCGGTTGAGGGTGTAGCCGTAGAGGTAGAAGACGGTTAGGGTCAGCGCCAGGGTGACCGGGATAGCGGTAAAGACGATGAGCGATTCGCGAAAGCCGAGGGTAATGGCGATAAGGACGGTCACCGAAAGGACGGCGATCGCCATGTGGAACAGGAGTTCGTTGGACTTGTCGGCGGCGGTTTCGCCGTAGTTCCGAGTGATGGTGACCTCGACTTCGGAAGGGATGGCAGATCCTCTGAGCGAAGCAACGCGGCTGAGAACGCCATTGGCGACATCGATCGCATTGGCCCCCTTACGTTTAGAGACCGTGAGAGTGACGGCGGGGACGAAATGGCCTCCTGCTCCGTACTGCACATACTGCGATGGTTCTTCGCCGGTGTCGGCCACCGTGGCGATATCGCGAACATAGATGGGCTTGCCGGCGGAGACGCTGGCGACCACGTTGGCAACATCCTGGGCGGAACGCAGGAAGGCTCCCGTTTCGAGCAGATGTTCCTGGTTGGACTGGG
>JBKJLJ010000277.1:0-6957 GCA_046597015.1 Bryobacteraceae bacterium | reverse complement strand
CCGTCATTGAAGTGGAGATGCGTTTGGTGGCTGCTGTGGATGGCGAGGAAGTAGAGAAGGGCGACCGCGGCGGCGGGAAGGAGCCGCCACCACAACTTTCGTTCCCATCCGGCGACCATCACGGCGAGGGGCACAAAGACGACGGCCGATTCCTTGGAGAGCAGGGCGAGGAGGAAGCTGGCCATCGAGAGAACGAACCAGTGACCCTTACCGGTATTGCAATGGAGAATCCAGGCGACCAGGGCGGCTATGGTGAACGTGAAGACGAGGAGTTCGGGGAGGGCGGCGTACCAGATGACGGCTTCGTGGGGGCGCTGGAGAAAGGCGAAGATGCAGGCGGCGGGGACGGAGAGGCGAAAGCCGAAAGGCCGCCAGAACCCCAGCAAAACGACGAGCGAGCAGTTTCCGAAGTGAATGAGCAGACTGGAGAGGTTAAACCAAATGGGGTTTAGGCCGAAACTTTGCTCGGTCCAATGGGTGAGGAGGATCGAGGTGGCTCGGGAACGGTAGAGGACATCGGAGGCGAGCTCTGGCCATTGGGAGATGGCACCGTAGGTTCGGCCCAGTTCGATTTGCAGGTAGTCATCACTGATGAGGGGCAGGCTGAGCGAACGCCAATAAGTTGCGAAGCACAGCAGAGCAAGCAGCGGCCATAGCCATACGAAGCGCCGAAGCGCCAACCGGTTTATTCCCATTACAATCCCCGTACGACAAAAAACTTTGATCCATTAAAGCACACTTGGCGGTGCCAGTAGGTTAGAGTCAAAAGAGAGAATGAAGGGGACCTGGCTTGTTATCGTCATTTGCATAGGGTCCTTATGGGCTCAGAAGGCTGAACCGGAGGTGTATTCTCCGCTCGGGAAGGCTTATTTTGCGCGTCCTGACCCAACCGGGGAGGTCGCGAAGGCGGACTTGGCACTGAGTCAAGGGGGGGACAAGGCGGATCTGATTCTGGGGGCGGCGCGGGCGCGGGATCAGTTTTTGCGGTTTGCGGAGTCGATTCCGATCTACACGCGCGGGATGCAACTCTATCCGGACGACGTGCGGTTTCCCCGTTATCGTGGTCATCGACTTTTATCGATTCGCCGGTTCGATGCGGGGCTGGTGGATTTGAAGGCGGCGGCGACTTTGGCGCCTTCGAGTTTTGACGTGGCCTACCACTTGGGCCTCGCCTATTTTCTGCGCGGAGATTACAACCACGCGGCGCGGGAGTATACCCGCTGTTTAGCGATGGGCGACAAGCCGAAGCCGGCCTTTCTGCATGGCTTGCCCGCGGATTGGCGGGCTTGTTACGCGCTTGATGACGATTCGCGGGTGGCCCTGACGGATTGGACCTATCGGGCGCTGCGCCGGGCGGGTAAGGCGGTTGAAGCCAAGCAGTTGCTTGACCGCATCACGGAGAAGATGACGGTGAAGGAAAATACGGCCTATCATCGAGCGCTGCTGTTTTATAAGGGTGTTCGGACGGTCGAGCAGACGATTGGAGAACCGGGGACGGGAAACAGTTTCGCCACGACTGCTTATGGAGTGGCGGTGTTCCAGCGTCAGGAAGGACGGTCTGAGCAGTCCTGTGAGCTGCTGAACAGGATTACGGCGGAAGAGAATTGGAGCGCGTTTGGCGTGATTGGGGCGGAGACCGATCTGGCTCGCGGGGCTTGCGGGGCTAAGAAGAAATAGCGGCGAAGGCGTCGCGCAGGCGTTGCCAGGTGACGGGCAATTCTTCGAGCAGAACCCTTGTTTCGCCGATGACGGATAGGAAGTTGGCGTCGCCGAACCAGCGGGGCAGGACGTGGAGATGGATGTGCCCAGCCACACCCGCACCGGCGCATTCGCCCAGGTTCATGCCGAGATTGATGCCGCCGGGTTTGAAGACGGTCCGCAGGGCCGTTTCGGCGAGGCGAGCCAGGGTCATCATTTCGGCAGCGGCGTTCGGGCTGGCCGCGGCCAGCGAGTCGACGTGCTCGTAGGGGACGATCATGAGATGACCGTTCGTGTAGGGGTAGAGATTCAGGAGGACGTAGCAACTGATCCCGCGATAGAGGACGAGGTTGCCTTCGTCTTCGGCCGAGGATGCCTTCTCACAGAAGATGCAGATGCCAGCATCGGTTGGCTTGGCTTGACTCGCGTAGCGATACCGCCAAGGGCTCCAAAGCTGATCCATTTCTAGTCGTCCGTATCGTCGCCTGCGGGACTTTCGTGGCCGTTAACGATATCCTTCAACTCTTTGGAGGGCTTGAAGAAGGGGATGCGTTTGGCGGGGACGTCGACGCGGGCACCGGTTTTGGGATTACGTCCGACGCGGGGTTGGCGCTGCCGGGTGCGGAAGCTGCCAAAGCCCCGAATTTCGATTTTGTCGCCTTGCCGTAAGCTACGGACCACACTATCGAAGATGGCCTCAACGATGACCTCGGAATCCTTCCGGGTCATGTCGACGACCTTGGACACTTCTTCGATTAAGTCTGCTTTCGTCATTGCCATAATGTTCGAAGGTCTCCTGTGGACTACTCGCTGCCCTCTGTAGTGGGGGCGACGTCGGCTTCACTGCTCCGTAGCGTCTCTTCAATCGTAGTGGTGGCCGCCGCGGCCTGTTTCTGATACTCGGCCAGACGGTTCTTCTCTTCGTCCTCAGCGGCTGCCTTCAAGCTCAGTCCGATCTTCTTTTCGGCCACGTTCAGGCGAATGATCTTGAACGAGAACTCTTCGTTGACGGGCAGAGCAGGTGCCTTGCCATCCTGGCCGCGTTGGTAGCCGGGAACTTCGGAGTTGTGGCAAAGGGCCTCTACGCCGGGAGCGACTTCCACGAACATGCCAAATGTGGAGGCTCGACAAACCTTCCCTTTCACCAGGTCGCCGACTTGATGAGTTTGGAAGAAGCTTTCCCAGGCATCGGGTTGCAACTGCTTCATGCCCAGCGAAAGGCGCCGGGTAGGAGCGTCGATTTGCAGAATCACGGCCTGGACGATTTGGCCCTTCTTGAGGAGGTCGGAGGGGTGCTTGACGTGTTTGGTCCAGGAGAGGTCGGAGACATGGACCAAACCGTCAATTCCTTCTTCAATCTCGATGAAGGCACCGAATTCGGAGAGTTTGCGGACGCGGCCTTCGACGACGCTACCGATCGCGTAGCGCTCGGCGACGGTGGTCCAGGGATCTGCTTCGAGTTGTTTGATCCCGAGCGAGATGCGGCGTTCGCGCGACTTGACTTCGAGAACGACGCTTTCGACCGGATCGCCGGGCTTGACGACTTTGGACGGATGGCGCATCCGGCGCGACCAGGTCATTTCCGAGATGTGGATGAGACCTTCGACCCCGGCTTCGAGTTCGACGAAGGAGCCGTAGTCGGTGACACTGACGACGCGGCCGAGCACTTTGGTACCGGGCTGGTAGCGGGCGACGACTGTTTCCCAAGGATCGGGAAGCATCTGTTTTAGGCCGAGGGAGATGCGTTCTTTGTCGCGGTCAAACTTCAGCACGCGAAGGGAGAGTTCCTGACCGACTTGCACGACTTCGCTCGGGTGGGTGACGCGGCCGTGGCTCATGTCACTGACGTGGAGCAGACCGTCGATGCCGCCGAGGTCAATAAACGCGCCGTATTCGGTGAGATTTTTCACGATGCCGCGGATATCGCCGCCTTCGTGAACCTGATCGAGCAGAACCGACTTCTTGGCATTGACGTCTTCTTCAATAGCCATTTTGCGCGAGACAACCACGTTGCCGCGACGCCGGTTGAGCTTGACGACCCGGACGGGGATGTCCTGGCCGACGAAGGCTTCGACATTGTAGACCGGGCGCACGTCAACTTGGGAACCGGGCATGAAGGCTTCGACACCGACGTCGACCATCAGGCCGCCTTTGGTGCGACCCGTAACTTTGCCGGTGATGACTTGATTGGCGTTGAGTGCCGCTTCGAGCGCATCCCAGGCCTTCGAATTGGATGCCTTGTGGTGAGAAAGCACCACATAACCTTCGGGCGTTAGCTGACCGCGCTCGACCGTTACTTCGAGGGTGTCCCCCGGTTTGAGGATAACTTTTCCGTCGACGGTCGGGATCTGGGCGATCGGAACGGCGCCTTCTGACTTCGCGCCGATATCGACGAGGACTTCATTGGCGGTGACCTTGACGACGTAGCCCTGCAGCACTTCGCCGCCCGTTGGCATGTTGAAATCCCCGTAGTCTTCGAGAGACTCGTTGGCGATGACGTCATCCATTGAGAAGGTCTCTTCCGCTTCCTCGGCCGCAGCCGCGTGCGGAAGTCCTGGAATATCCGAGGCCGCCGCGGGGCCGGGGGCCGGGCGGTTTTCTGTACCAGGAACGGGTTCGTTCGGTGTTAGACTGTCGGGGTTAATTGCCATGCCATCTCTCCGGGCGCAGCGTGAAGACAGTGTGCTATCCAAGGAACAGCGCCAACCAGCCTGCCGAGTTTGAAAATGTCCCAACGAAATCGATAAAGCGTTGGGGATCAGCTACTTCACAACTATAGGGGACCAAGTTGCAGGTGTCAACGGGAACATAATTCATAAGTCGGAATGCGATGGCAAAATTCGGATATTTTTGCTGGGGCGTTCGCCCTAGGCTAAGTTTTATGCTACTTGATTCGATCGATCTGCAAGGTTGGGCTTCGGTTGGTCCGCTTCTGACGAGGGAGGAATGCGTCGAATTACGGGGGAGTTATGCCGAAGACGGTCAATTCCGCGCGACGGTGAATCTGCAGCGGTACCGATTTGGGCAGGGGGAGTACCGATATTTCGCATATCCGCTGCCTCCTCCGATCGACCGTTTGCGGCAGCGTCTTTATTTAGAATTGGCACCTTTGGCCAATCGATGGAACGAAATGCTGCGGCTGCCGTTTGTTTATCCCGCGACGCTGGATGCCTTTTTAGAGGCCTGTCATGCCGCTGGGCAGTGCCGGCCGACGCCGTTGCTGTTGCGCTATGGTCCAGGAGACTACAACTGTCTGCATCAGGATCTTTACGGTTTCCTGGCGTTTCCTTTCCAAGTGTTAATTTCGCTCTCCGAGCCGGGGCGGGAGTTTTCCGGAGGGCAATTTATTCTGGTGGAACAGCGGCCGCGGGCGCAGTCGATGGCCCAAGCGCTTTTGCCAGGGCAGGGTGAAGGGATTGTGTTTACCAATCGCTATTGCCCCCGCCGCGGGGCGGTTGGGTATCACCGCGTGAACATTCGACATGGGGTGAGCCCGGTGACGGCGGGCGAGCGTTTCACTTTGGGGGTGATTTTTCATGACGCCGCTTGAACGTTGGGAAGCGATTGGGAATCGCCAGGCCGCGTCCTTCTTTTACGGTGTCCGGACAACTGGGATTTTTTGTTCTCCGACTTGTCCGTCACGGCGGCCGAACCGGGAGAATGTCGTATTTTTCGATTCTCGTGATGCCGCGGTGGCGGCCGGATTCCGCGCGTGCAAGCGCTGCCAAACCGACGAGCGAACGGAACCAAAAATCGAAGCGATTGAGCAATACATCCGGGACAATGCGGCCGAACCGCTTACTCTTACAGACCTCAGCCGGGTGGCTGGATGGAGTCCGACTTACTTACAACGCCGGTTCAAAGCCAGCGTGGGCGTTTCCCCTAAACAGTTTCAGGAGGCTATTCGCATGCAGCTCTTCAAGAGTACCGTTCGCCAGAGCGACGCCGTGACGCCCGCGATGTATGACGTTGGTTTTGGTTCCAGTTCCCGACTTTATGAGCGCGCCGACGCGGGGTTGGGAATGACTCCGGCGCAGTATCGGCGGGGTGGGAGGGGGACGGCGATTACGTACGTGACCTTTCCGACCCCGCTGGGAGCGTTGCTGCTGGGAGCGACCGATCGGGGGCTGTGCTTCCTCCAGTTCGATGGCACCTTGGAGCAGCTTCGGCGGGAGTTTCCGGAGGCCGAGATCTCGGCCCACGGTGCGGATTGGTCGCCGGAGTTAATCGCTTGGCGGGATACGCTGCAAGCTTATTTGGCCAATGGCCAGCCGATCCGTTCGCTGCCGACGGACGTGGCGGGAACCGCCTTCCAAACGCGGGTGTGGCGCTATTTGCAGAGCATTCCGAGCGGTGGGGCGCAGAGCTACCAGCAAGTGGCCGCGGGGATTGGTCAGCCGAAGGCGGCGCGGGCGGTGGCCCGGGCTTGTGCAACGAACCGGTTGGCACTGGTGATTCCTTGCCACCGCGTGATCCGCGGTTCGGGCGAACTGGGTGGCTACCGATGGGGTTTGGATCGAAAGCAAGCGCTGCTCGATCGGGAACGCGCGGCCCGCTTGTGATATTGTGCGAACTCATGCGGTTCGCACTCTTTCTTCTTCTCGCGACGGTTGCCTTGGCGCAGCCCCCTAAGCCGGTGGCCCCCGCGGTGCCCGATGATGTCGCCCTCGACTTTGACGTGGAGTACTCCCGCGTTGGAGAGCGGGTGGCCATGGACATCTTCCGGCCGAAGACGGGGGGCCCGCATCCGGCGGTGCTGGCCATTCACGGGGGCGGCTTTCGGGCGGGCTCGCGGGCCAGCTATCACAAGCTGTGTATCAAGCTAGCCCAGCGGGGTTACGTGGCGGCGACGGCATCGTATCGGCTTTCGCCGCGTCACCAGTTTCCGGCCGCGGTGGAAGACGCCAAGGCGGCCGTCCGCTTTCTGCGGGCGAATGCGCGGAAGTACAATCTGGATCCGGATCACATTGGCACCACGGGCGGTTCCGCCGGCGGCCATTTGGTGTTGATGTTGGGGTTGACGGGCCAGTTGACGGCTTTTGACGGATCCGGGCCGAACCTGGGCGAATCGAGCCAGGTGCAGGCGGTGGTGAACTTCTACGGACCCACCGATTTTACGAAGTCCTATGATGCCAGCGTCGATGCCAAGGACGTGCTGCCGCAATGGATCGGCAACGATTTGGCCCACAATCGAAAGCAGCATCTGGTGGCGAGTCCGCTGTATTACGTGAACCCGATGGCGGCTCCGACGTTGACCGT
>JBKJLJ010000918.1:0-5160 GCA_046597015.1 Bryobacteraceae bacterium | reverse complement strand
CAAATCTCCATGATCCGAGGTGAAGATCACGACCGTATTATCGCTTAGTTTAAGACGATCGAGCTCATCCAGGATTTTTCCAACGGCTTGGTCGGCACGTGTGATCCTTCGATAAATGGTTCTCAATTGTTGCTGTGCGGCAGATGGATTCTCTAATCGCTTCCGGCTGCCGTCCGCGCCCAGCGATTTGCGAATGAAATCTGGTTGTGATTCAAAGTCTTCTGCCGTGAAAGTGGGCGACTATCAATCGCGGTTGAGAACCGAGCCACTTTCGCGAGGTGGCTCGGAATGCTGTTGCTGATTTAGTAGATCTGTGCAGCGGTCGGTAGGGTTGCTTGTTTGTGGCTGCTGGCGGCTGTTTATCTTAGACGATAGCTCCTTTGCGACTCCGTGGATCGTCAGCATTCGATAGGCGGACCAGAAGTCGATCACACTGCCAGCCGAACCACAGCGAAAGCAGCGGTAGATATTGCGATCTCGATGCACCGAGAATGTCTGCTGAGTGGGACTGGGCGATGCACTCGGCTTGGCATCTGTTGTCGTGCTTCTACAACCTGGTAATGGACAAGACCCGCGAAGCTGTGCTCCGCGGGTCTTGGTCGCTTGCCATCCTAGGTCTTCTAACAAGTCTACTATTCGGACTCGCTCGCGGATCTCCCGATAGTCAAGCCATGTCATTGCCTCACCTATTTCGCGCCTTGTGGCCTGCTGGCTGCACGGTAGGACTTCCCATCGAACTTTACGATTTGCGATCGGTAGACCAGGCGATCTAACATCGCCATCACGATTTGCGGGTCGCCCAAGTAGTCGGTCCAGTCCTTGAAGTCCACGTTCGTTATCACCGCGGTCGAGCGTCCTGCGCGAGCATCGATCACCTTGTAAAGAAGACTCAACGCATCCGATATCTCCCTACGCTCTAGCTTCTCGAAGCCGAACTCGTCGATGATTAGCAAGTCGAATGCACGAATCTTACGCACCTGTTGCGGAAGCGATTTAATCGCTCGGGCCTTGTTCAATAATTCGATCAGATGGCCGCTCTTGGTATACAAGACTCGATATCCAGCCACGCAGCATCGCTTGCCAATTCCTTCTATGATATGAGTTTTTCCAAGTCCGCTTTTTCCAACGAATGTTACATTTTCGTTGCGTCTGACGAAGTCGCTGATCGCTAGTTCCATCACTTGGGCTTGTCTTTGAGCCGATGGATTGAACGACCAGTCGTACGACTCAAGCGTCGCTTCAGTAGGGAAGTTCGCTCGGCGAATCCGGGAAGCGATTGCCTGTTCTCGCTTGAGTCCCGACGGGATTGCTAGGAATCGTTCCAGAATCTCCCAGACGCTATAACGCTTCTCTGTCGACTCTCGAACAATCTGGTCAATCGCTTCAAGAGGCATCTTCAGCTTCAGATCCTGCAGGTGCTGGAGGATCTTGTCTCGGTGATTCGTCACCGGAGGCTGCGTCGCATTCTTCGATGGAAGTTTCACAGGCTGCGTCGATGCCTGTACACTTGGGTTGCTCTGTACACTTGGGTGGCTCTTGGTCTTCATCAGTCTTTGCGGTAACCTCGTCTAGGAGTTGTTGGTATTCTTCGCTCCGTCGAGGGCCGATCGGGTCCGATTCCGTGATTCGTTTGAGCATTTGCTGCTCGTGTTCAGTAAGCGATTCCCAAGAAGTTTTTGGGGTTCCGAAGTGAGCCAAGATCCGCTCCAGGGAATGGAAGCCGTAAGCGTGGTACTGAATCGACCGATCGATGGCTGCAATGACATCGGCCAACGGATACGCATGAAGCAACGTCAGAACGCGTTGCGCCTCGTGTTTTCCGTTGCGGCATTTCTCGAATAGTCCGTCGAAGTATTCGCTGCCTTGTGGCCCGAGTTCCGCATAGCGAGCTCGCAATATAGCGATTTGCTCTTGAGCATCCTTGGGCGGAGCATGCTTTGGATCGACGCTCTTCTCGCCGCCAGGGCCTCGCATTAGCACGTGCTTGGCAATGCAGTTGAGCGAGCGGTTGTAGACTTGAAGCTCGTCTTCAGTAATCCGAATCGGAAGCATCTGGCCTATCTGTTGCCATGGGACCGAATAGCGGTTGTTCGCATACGAGATCATGTAGTCGGCGTCGACCAAGCGATAGACCACTTGCGCCGTATCGAATCGCAACACGGGGAGCGCCAGAAGATGCGGCTGTTCTTCTTCGTGCAACTCCAGTGGAGTACTTTTGGTCGTGCCGTGGATACGTCGATCGTTGATTTCCGAAAGCCACCAACGCGCGACTTCGTTGAGATGCTCCATCGATCGAAACGTTCGGCCATTGAGAAGATTTTTCTCTACGTAGTCAAACGGACGTTCCACTTTGCCTTTGGTTTGAGGTCGATAAACTTGGCAGGCCCAAGGCTTGTAGCCATAGTGTGTGGCGAAAGCTAAGAACCGCGTGTTGTAGATCGGTTGTCCATCTTCCCAACGGTTCACTACGACTTTCATGTTGTCGTAAAGGCAAGTAGCCGCCACTCCGCCGAGATGCTCGAAGGCCGCGATGTGTTGCCTGACCGTCGTTTCAAAGTCTTGGCGTTCGGTAAAGTGGATGTACTGACGCCTAGAATAGCCCAGGATGTAGCTGAACAGTTCGACGCGGCGACGTCCTTCTTGGGTGAAGTTGATATAGTAAGTCGACCAGTCCATCTGAGCTTGAGCGCCCGGTGCGGTTTCGAATCGAATCGTTGCTGGTTTTGGTTTAAGTCGATGGGATTTGAGAAAGCTACGAACGATCGTGTACTTGCCTTCGAAGCCAAGGTTTCGAAGCTCCTCTAGGGCGCGTTGTGCCGTGATACGAGGATAACGTTCGAGCAGATGAAGTAAGCGGTCCTTGTAAGGATCGAGTTTGCTCGCGCGGGCCAATGGGGCCTTGCCGAGACTCGGCGGTGACAGATCGGAATCGGTACTTTGCGTTGCTTGCTTGTGTGCCGAGATAATGCCCGCGATTTTAGTGCGACTTATTCCTAGATCGCTAGCCATGGCGCGAATCGATTGGCTGCCCTTCCACCGTGTGATGACGTCATTGATGAGTTGAGAGTCGTTGGTCATGGCTGTAGTATTTCCTTGATGAAGTCGGAAGCCGCTTCGGTAAGAAGGACTGATTCTTTTTGTAGCTTCGTAAAACTTTCGATCAGCGGTGCTCGATCGCAAGCTTGAAGTTCCCGGCGCCCACTGAGACGAAGCCAGTGGTTCATCTTCGAGGCAGCATCGAGCAAGAAGCCTAGGCGTTTGGCCGCTCGATTGCCGGCAGTGCTCAAGCGAGGATCCCATTGATGGACGTAGGCGTCTTGTGATTGACGAATGGCTTGACGAGGTTTGGTAAGAACGAACGTTGTTTGCTCGCTTGTACTGGATGCGAGCAAGAGCTTGACGATCTCGGACAGTTCACGTGAAGTTAACGCATGCTCGGTGGAGCATTTCATGGCCGCGTTTTGGTTGCCGCGCGGCAACTGCGTCATGTGCCTGGCTTGCGTCGGAGTAAGAATCCCCAATCGCAAGGCCTCGCGAGCTTCTTCGGTCAATCGCTCGATCAAGGCCAAGCGGCGATTGACCCACGATTTGTGACGACCAAGCATTTGAGCCACTTCGACTTGTGGCAGATGGTCATCGTGAACCAGAGCGTAGATGAGCCACGACTCCTCCAGTTCATTGGGTTTAGAAGGAATACGATTGAGATTGAAGATGGCCGCCTTGGCCCCCTGCTCGTCGACTTCTATGAAGTGAGCGCGGAGCGAGTTCATGCCTTGAAGTGTGCGAGCGGCCCGAAGACGCTTGAAGCCATCGACGAGTACCAACGATCCCTCGAACTGGCAGAAGACGACCGGTGCAAGCTGACCGTACTTGGCGAGCGATCGACGCATGAGCTGTTCGGCTTTGGGCTGAACGAGCCGGAATCGATCTAATCGCAGATCGAACGCAGTTAGCTCTAGACTTCGAACCGGGTCGCTCTGTGAAGACTGCGTTGGTCGCAGTGACAACTCATTGGGAAGTGGCATCGTCGATGGCCTCGCACGCTTTTGGAACACGTTACTGGCTCAACAGCGTATCGGCGTGCATCGCCAAGCCCTATGTGCTTCACGCGAACCGGGCCTGGCAAGAAGAATGCGCATAGCATTGTGAGGCCCGATTGAACCGGGAATACTCAGTGATTCAAACCATCGTCTTACCCGTGTGATGGCCGCGCGTAAGTCGTTATAGCAGTGAGTGCTACAGTATTTTGCGTGAGGTACTCTTGGAGCCAATTCGAACGAAACGAAACACCCAGGCCGTCGGCAGCGAGATTTCTTTCGGGAACTTTTTTTTGGCGTTGATTTGTATCGCCCACGCGCATCGATTGCGGGACTAGTTTTCTGGCGTCATGTTCTGCTTTGATCCGCGAACGACGGCGTTTGGCTTGTGCCCGACGTCTTTCCTTGCCGCATTCGGTCCGGCGGTATTTGTCATCGGCGCGTTTTTTGGCAGCCTTCCCATTCAATTCCCTAGCAAACAAACGGCACTGATCACTGCAGAAGATCTGGGCGGGATGATTGGGCGCAAAAATCTGATTGCAGGACTTGAGTAAGCAACTGCAACGGGGTGACGAAAGCTTTGAGGCTTGCGAAGCGACCGGAATCGGATCAGGATTTGAAATGGGCAAGCGGGATGTGGTCCCGTAAGTCAAGTCTCGCTGTCGAGTTCTAGCTCTTCAGCGAGGCGTTTTTATAGAAGTGGGAAAGTACCCCATTACTCTAATTGGCACGCAACCGACCCGCGAACAGAAAATCGCAGCCACCCAAAGCCACCTCGCGAAAGTGGCTCAGTTCTCAACCGCGATTGATAGTGCCGCAGCGGATTGCCAATCTGAGGCGGAAAACGAGCAATTCTTGCAATGAGGATCTCATTCCGTTCCCACTTGTTTGACAATGGCGGAGAAACCGTGGTATTGGGTCAGGTATTACAAAAACACATCATCACGGAGGTAACGATGACTGACAACAAGACAACCAAAACACAAGCAAAGCCTGAGACCACCATTCGCCGGGGCGCAGTGGCGGCTTCAATCTGGAAGCGACAAGCCCCAAACGGCTTCGAATACTTCGATTTCTCACTGAGCCGTGCCTGGAAGGCGAAGAGCACGGGACGAGATGGCTA
>JBKJLJ010000888.1:0-9250 GCA_046597015.1 Bryobacteraceae bacterium | reverse complement strand
TGTCGTACAGCAGCCAGGGCCCCACAATCGACCGCACATAGGTGTACCGCGGCGTACGCACCCCCCGGTACTCGGCAATCCCCAACCGGCGCACCACGGAGAACGAGGCTGGCAGATTCAACAGCCCCGCCGGCTCTGCCTCGTCCTTTTTCGTCCCGCGGATCAACGGCGAATAGTCGACTCCCTGCACCGGCTCCGGCACCGCCAAACCGCTGAGACCCAGCAACGTCGGCATCACGTCGGGCGCGTCAATCGGCGTCACCGACTCCCGCCGCTTCCGGCCTAACACCCTCGGATAATGCACGAGGAAAGGCACCCGCAGCGACTCGTCCCACGGCTGCTGCTTATGGTGCGTCCCCTGACTCTGCAGCATGTCCCCATGGTCGGAGGCAAACACAAAGATCGTGTCCTCCCCGTGGGCGCTCTCGGCCACCGCCTGCCGCAACCGCGCCACGCACTCGTCCAGCGCCGCGATGTGGGCGTAGTAGCCCCGGTGGTTCTTGGTCGCCTCCTCCGCCTTGTCCGCCGGCACGTTCGCCCGCAGCGCGATCGGCCGGTCCTGGTACATTGCCCGGTACTTTTCCGGTGCCGTCCCATACGGGTCGTGCGGCGGTCCCAACGAAAGCAACAGGAAATACGGGTCGGTCCGCGCCGCCTGCTCCTTCACGTAGGCGCACGCGGCCTGCGTCTGCGCCACCGCGTCATAGCCGTCCCAATACCGCCCCGTCGCGTCGCTCCCGGCGTAATACAGGCTCTTGTTGTAGTTGTGGGTGCACTCGCAGCCCTGCCACATCGAGAACCCAAACCGCGACGCCTCCGGCACAAAATCCAGCCGTCGCTCCGCCTTCCCCTCCGGACTCCCGAAGATGTGCCACTTGCCGATGTAGCCCGTCGCGTAGCCCGCCTTCCGAAAGCTCTCTCCCAGCGTCGCCCCGCTCGGCCGTAGCTCGACGTCGTTCACCACGACCCCGTGCCGCACCGCGTACTGCCCCGTCATCAGGGAGCCGCGATAAGGGCTGCAGACCGGGAACCCCGAGATGGCATGGGTGAAGTCAAACGACTCCCGCGCCAGCGCGTCAATCGCCGGGGTATGCGCGTTCGTATCCCCCCGATATCCCAACGCCTGCGCACGCCACTGGTCGACCAGCACGAACACGATATTGGGCCGCCGCAGGGCGTTCCCATAGGCGGTCGCCGTCGCCAGAAACCCGCGCCGGGTCAAGCTCAAATCAGGATCTCCTTGATCACCCGGCCATGCACCTCGGTCAGCCGTTCCCGCCTTCCCTGATGCAGGAAACTTAGCCGGTCCTGGTCCAGCCCCATCTGGTGAATCAGCGTCGCGTGCAGGTCCCGGAAATGTACCGGGTCCACCGTCGCCTTCAGCCCGATATCGTCCGTCGCGCCATAGGCCAAGCCGCCCTTGAAGCCGCCGCCCGCCGCCCACATCGTGAAGCCCGTGTTGTGGTGGTCCCGCCCGTTGCCCCGCTCGGACTCCGGCGACCGGCCGAACTCGCCGCCCCACAGGACGATCGTCGAATCCAGCAGCCCGCGTCGCTTCAGATCGGTCACCAGCGCCGCCGTCGGTTGATCCGTCAGGCTGGCCATCCGCAGGTGGTTCTTCTCAATGTCGTTATGGGCGTCCCACTCGGTATCCGCCCCGCCGCCGCCCGCCACCACGCAAATGAAGCGGACGCCTTTTTCCACCAATCGCCGGGCGAGCAGGCATCGCCGGCCGTAGTCGTCCGTTGCCGCGGTCCCGACGCCATACAGGTCCCGCGTCTCCTGTGTCTCGGTCGACAAGTCGAAGATCTCCGGGGCCTCCGTCTGCATCCGGAACGCCGTGTCGTAGGCGGAAATCCGCGCCGCGAACTCGGCATCCTCGCCCAGCAGGTTGGCCTCGTTTAGTTGCCGGATGAACTCCACCGTCTTCTTCCGCCGGTCCATCGTGATGCCCTTCGGCACCTCCAAGTTCAGCACCGGGCGCTTCCCTGCCCGGAACATGGTCGGCTGAAACACGGCCGGCAGAAAGCCGTTCGTATACATCGGCTGCCCCGCCTCCGGCGCCCCGTTCGGGTCCGGCATCACCACGTAAGCCGGCAGCGATTGGGACTCCGATCCGAGCCCGTAAGTGAACCAGCTCCCCATCGCGGGAAACCCCGGAATCACCCGGCCCGACATCAACTGGTACTGCGCCGCCGAGTGCACCACCATGTCCCCGTGCATCGACCGCAGCACGCAGAGGTCATCGGCGATCTTGGCCTGATGCGGCAGCAGGTCCGACACCTCGAGGCCCGACTTTCCATACCGCGCGAACGTCCGCTTCGTCCCCAGAATCCGAGAGTTCTGGTTCACGTTCTGGTACTCCACCTTCCCGAACGTATCCGGCCTCTTCTGCCCGTGCAACTGGTTCAGCATCGGCTTCGGGTCAAAGGTTTCCAGGTGCGACGGACCGCCCGCCTGAAACAGGAAGATGATCGATTTGGCCTTGGCCTCGAAGTGCGGCGGACGCGCCGCCAGCGGGTTCATCCGCTTGGCATCCTGCGCCAGCAGCGAGGCGTAGCTCATCGCTCCGAACCCGCAGAAACACTGGGTCAGGAACTCACGGCGGTTGCGGGCGTATCGGATATGTTCAGGCATCTCTAGTCCACGTACAGGAAGGCATTGGAGTTAAACAGGCTCAGGGCGAACTCGGTCGCTGCAGCCGGGTCAGGGTCGTCGAGGTACTTCTTCGAAAGCGCCCGTTCTTTCGGGTTGGGGAGGCGGCCGGTCGCCAGGCGCCAGGCTTCGTCGATCCGCTCTCCCTTCAATCGTCCCGCGAAGGAGACCGCCAAGTCGTTCGACAGCGTCCCGTTCAGCAGTTCGAGCGCCTGCGGCGCATGGGTCGATTGGTCGCGCCGCGCGCACGAAAGCAGCGTGTCCGGCGAGTCGAAGACCTGGTTGAAGGGCAGGATCAGGTTCCGCTTGTAGATCAGGTAGATCGTCCGCCGGTCGTGCTCGGAGCGGTCCCGCGTGGTCACCCAATACTGGGGCCGCTTCAGGTCCTTGATCAGCTCCGGGTCGATCTTCACCATCACGCTGGGCCCGCCTGCCTTGGGGTTCAAACGGCCAGAGACGGCCAGCATCGTGTCCCGAATCTCTTCGGCCGCAAGCCGTCGCCGATTGGCCTTCCAGAGCAGTTTGTTCTCCGGGTCCTTCTCGGCTCCCAGCGTTGACTGGCTCGATTGGCGATAGGCGCTCGATAGCATCAGGGTCCGGTGCAGCGGCTTCATCTGCCAGCCGCCCTTGACGTACTCATTGGCGAGCCAATCGAGCAGTTCCGGGTTGGTCGGCCGTGTCCCCATCTTGCCGAAGTCGTTCGGGGTCGACACGATCGGCCGGCCGAAGTGGTATCCCCAGATCCGGTTCACCATCACCCGGGCCGTCAACGGATTCGCCGGATCGGTAATCCAGTTGGCCAACCGGACGCGCGGCGTGGCCGCATCGAGCGGCAACTCCTCGGTCCCGTCCTCGAGCAAAACGCCGGGCGGGCGCATGCCCACCTTCGGCCCCTTATTGCGATAGTCGCCCGCTCCGAGCAAGTGGATCGGGGTCATGTCCTTCGGCTCATTGCGGACGGCATACATCGCCGTCAGCGGGGCCGGAATCTTCTCGTCCAAGGCTTCGAGCTGGGTCAGGATTTTGCCCTTCTCCTCCTCGGTCGCCTTCCGCATCGAGAACCGGAGCTTCTTCATCTCGCTATCGAGCGGCTCCATGGTGGCCTTGTATTTGGCCTGCTCTTCGGGGCTGGCGATGATCACGTCGTTGGCGTGGGTCTGGGCGAAGTAGCCCTGCAAGCGGTAGTAGTCGGATTGGCGAATCGGGTCGAACTTATGATCGTGACACCGGGCGCAGCCCATCGTCATGCCGAGCATCGAGGCGCCGACGATATTGGCCATCTCGGTCAGCACCTCGGTCCGGGAGCTGGCAACGTCCTGGTTGCCTTGGTTCTTCCGCAGCGGGCCTAGGCGATTGAAGCCGCTGGCGACCAGTAGGGTGTCATCCTTCGGGTCGATCTCGTCCCCGGCCAACTGCTCTTTCAGGAACCGGTCGTACGGCTTGTCGGCGTTGAAGCTGGCGATCACGTAGTCCCGGAAGCGGTAGGCATCGGGCCGATGCGTGTCGTACTCGTATCCGTCGGACTCGGCGAAGCGGACGACGTCGAGCCAGTGGCGCGCCCACTGCTCCCCGTAGCGCGGCGAGGCCAGCAGCCGGTCGACCAAACGTTCATAGGCCCGAGGGGCCTTGTCATTCACGAACGCGTCGATCTCCGCTGGGGTCGGCGGAAGCCCGTGCAAGTCATACGTAACACGGCGGACAAGCGTGGCGCGGTCGGCTTCGGCGGCGGGCTTCAGCCCGGCCTTCTGCAAACCGGCCAGGACGAACGCGTCGACGGGACCGCGGATCCAAGGATCCTTCAGCGCGGGGGGCGCAACGTCCTTGCGCGGCTGGAAAGCCCAGTGTCGCCTTTCGATGGCCGTGTATTTGCCGAGGGGCGCGACCTCATTACTGTTGGGCGCGGCAAACACCGCCACCGCTCCGAATAACGCCAGGTACCGTCTCATAGCTTTGCCGACAGTTTATCAGGCGGAGTCGAAGCGCGCCAGGGTCGCCAGTAAGTCCTCGCGACGATAGGGCTTGGCCAGGTAGGCGTCCATGCCCGCTTCGAGACACCGCTCGGCGTCGCCGCGAATGGCCAGCGCCGTCAGCGCGATGATCGGCGTGTGCCGGCCGGAGGCTTTCTCCATTTCCCGGATCTGTCGCGTCGCCTCCAGACCATCCATGACCGGCATGTTGACGTCCATCAGGATCGCGTCGAAGTGCTGGCCGGCCATCGCGGCGACCGCCAAGCTCCCGTCCTCGACCGCATGGACCCGATGCCCGGCCTTGCCCATCATCCGTTCGAGCAGTGTCCGGTTCACCAGATTGTCTTCGACCACCAGCAGCGAAAGAGGCCGGTTCGGTGCCGCCGTCACCGGAGCCGAAGAGACCTCCGGAGCGGCGACCGTGGGAAGTAACAGCGCGAAGGAGAAAGTACTCCCGGCACCGGGCTTGCTGTCGGCCTTGATCGTCCCGCCCATTATCTTCACGAGCCGGGCAGAGATCGCCAGGCCCAGCCCCGTGCCGCCATAGCGCCGGGTGGTGGAAGCATCGGCCTGGGTGAAGGCATCGAAGATCCGGGTCAACTGCTCGGGCGCAATGCCGATGCCGGAGTCGATAACGGCAAACTCCACCCGTGCGCGGCCACCGCCCGCCGCAGTACTCCGAATCCGGAGCACGATCTCGCCGGTGTCGGAAAACTTGGTCGCGTTGCCCAGCAGGTTCACGAGGATCTGCTGCAAGCGGCACGGGTCGCCGGAAACCCAAGCGGGAACTCCTTCGACATCCCCGCGGAGGGACAGCCCCTTATCCTGCGCCTCCAAGGAGAGGGCGAGAATCGACCGCTGGACGACGTCGTGAAGCTCAAAGGGGATGATCTCCAGCGACAGCTTGCCGCTTTCAACCCGGCTTAAATCGAGCACATCGTCGAGAATCCGCAACAGGCTGCGGCCCGCGTCGTGCGCCGTCCGAATGTAGTCGCGCTGCTCGGGGTCGAGATGCGTCCCGAGCGCCAACTCCGTCATGCCCAGAATTCCGTTCATCGGGGTTCGAATCTCGTGGCTCATATTGGCCAGAAACTCGCCCCGCACCTTCGCACTAAGCTCAGCCCTCAGCCGGGCCATTTGCACCACGTACAGGGACGCAAAGCTGATCGCCAAAATCAGTACCAAGCCGGACGCCAAGGCGCGCCAGTTCGCATTTCGTCGTTTGACCCCTTCCAGCCACGAGAAAACGGCCGCATCGGTCGAATCCAGAAACTGCCATTGAGACGCCAAACGGACCAACTCTCCATCCACCGCCAGCTGGTCAATGGCCTCCCGCAGCCGATCCGCTTCGTGCTCGAATCCAAACCGCGCGCCGATGGCAAACTCGCGAGCTCCTTCCTCAACGTGCATGGAACTGAAGCGCTGGCCCTCGCACTGTTGGGGGCGATCCAGCAGAACACTTTCTGAGATTCTAAGGTCGGCCCATGTCGCGTCAGCCTTGCCCGTGCAAAGTAGAACGAGCCCTTTAGCCGGGTCGGACACCACATCCACTGTGGTGGATGCCGGGAAAACCAGCCGGGGCAGATAACGTTTCGAGGGGCTGGTGAGCACCACTCGCTTACCCGCCAAGTCAGCCACGGACCGAATGTTCGCCTCCGCGTGGGAGTACATCACCGTGGCCATCCGCCACCAAGGCTCCGACATATAGAGCTGCTTCTCCCGTCCGCCGAAGACGGTTACGACCGGCCACAAGTCGGCCTCGCCAGCCTCGAAGGTCGCCTCGGGGCTGCGATCGCTGATCACCCATTCGAGCTTCATTCCCGCGCGGGCGGCGGCCCGATTCATCACGTCGATCGCGAAGCCATTGGGCTGCCGATTGGCGTCGTAGCCATTGAACGGCGAACTGTCACCGGTCGCCATGCGAACGATGCGACGCGACCCGGGAGATTGCAGGCACGAGGGCAGGCTAGCGAGCAAGATCACTATCCCGGCGAGTTGGACGCGTCGCATATCTCCTACCTTTTCGGTTCAGATTGGGAAATTGTTAACTGGGATAAATCCAGGGCGCACGATACGGCCGACGCAGCAGGGCGTTCGCTTCCGCGTCACCCGGACACTGCTTGCCGTCCCACTTCACGCTGCGGCCAAGCCGCCAACTGACCATGCCGAGCAACGCGGCACTGGTAGCCCGTTCACCGATCTCGATGTCGCGAACGGGCAGCCGCTTCGCGCGGATCGAGGCCAGAAAGTCGGCCCAAAGCTCCTTAATGTTCTGGCCGTCGGGGTCGTTCAATTGGGGTTCCACGTGGATCACCTTTTCCGACTTCTTGGCGGGGTAGAACGTCCAGCCGTCGCGCCAGCCCATGTGGAAGGTGCCTTCGGTGCCGTAGAAATAGGCGCCGATCAGATGCTGCTCGGCGTTGTTGGCGGCGTAGTGCCGCTGCTCCCAGGTCGCCGTGAAGGTCTCAAATTCGTAGGCCACCACCTGCGTATCGGGGGCGTCGGTTGAGTCCTGCCGGACGAAGCGGTTGGCCGTCGAGAAGGCCGATTTCGGATGGGTCTCCTCGGTCCACCAGAGAACCTGGTCGAGCCAGTGGACGCCCCAATCGCCCAGGGTGCCGTTAGCGAAATCGAGATACTGGCGGAAGCCACGGGGATGGATGCTGGCGTTGAAAGCGCGCTTCGGAGCGGGGCCGAGCCAGAGGTCCCAGTCCATGCCCTTGGGGGGCTCGCTATCGGGTGTCTTCGTACCGGCTCCGCCCGCGGCGTGGGCGAACGTACGGACCATGCCAATTTTGCCAACCTTGCCGGACTTGAGAAAGGCCATGCCGGAGATGGGATGGGGCGAGACTCGCCGGTGAAGGCCAACTTGAATTAGGCGGCCCGAATCGCGGGCGGCGCGGACCATGGCCTTGCCTTCGTCAATGGTATGGGAGATCGGCTTTTCGACGTAGACGTGGGCTCCGGCCCGGACGGCATCGATTGATGGCAAGGCGTGCCAGTGGTCGGGAGTAGCTACAATGCAGATGTCCGGCCGCTCCTTCGCCAACATGTCGCGGTAGTCGCGGTAGCGGCGAGGTTGGTCCGAGGAGAGCTTGGCGATCTCGGCGGCTGCTTTATCCATCTGATTGGGGTCGGGGTCGGCGAGAGCGATCGCCGAGCAATCGCCAGAAGCAAGGGCCTCCCGAAGGATGTTCATGCCCCACCAGCCGGAGCCGATGAGAGCGGTTTTGAACTTACGCCCGGGTTGGGCAGAGAGCAGCGGGACTGCGGCGAGTCCTGCTTCGAAGAACTTCCGGCGTTGCATTAGCCGGATGATATCAGGAGCCGAAGGCGTATAGGGAACTGCGGGTGCGGATGTAGATGCGGCCGTTCGAGATGGCGGGGGTCGCGTAGATCTCGTCGTCGAGTTCACTGGTCGACAGGATCTGCTGGTCGCCACCGGCCTTAAGGACGGTGATGACGCCGCTCTTGCTGGCGAAGTAGACCTTGCCATCGGAGCCGACGGGCGCGGCGTAGTAGTTGTCGGCGGCGGTGCGGATGCGCCCTTGCTTCAGGACCTCGCCGGTAGCAGGCCGGAGGGTCGTGAGGATCCCGCTGTCCGTGATCATATAGAGGACATCCTGGTAGAACAGCGTGGACGGGAGCTGCGGGATGCCCCGGTGGAACTTCCACTTGACCTTGCCGGTGCCGGCCTCGACGGCGAGCAGGCCGTTCTCGGCGGAGAGGGTAAGGGCGAAGGACTTCCATTCGGACTCGTCGAGGGCCTTGTCGCCATCGAAATCGAGGTAGGCGAAGTACTTCTTGGCTTGGGGGTTGTTGAGCTCGTCGAGGTCGAGCTTGCCGTTTTTGTTGGCGTCGGAGGTGGCGATGGCCTCGGCGAAGGAAGGGAGTTGGATCTGCTTGCCGGGGTCGTTGTCGGGGATGTTATAGCCATTGATGAAGACCATGCCGTCGGCCAGGACGGGGACAGACTTCATTTCGCTGGCGAGGCCGCCGGTGCTCCAGACGATCTGGCCGGTTTCCTCGGAGTAGGTATCCATGCGGAATGAGCCCGGGGCGATGATCTGGGCCGGGCCTTGGGGAGGTTGGTAGACGACGGGGGTGGAGTGGCCAGTAAGGGCTTCGGGGCGCTTGGTGCGCCATCGCTCCTTGCCCGTGGCTTGATCGAAGGCGGCGGCGTAGGAGCCGCGATTCTGGTCACAGACGAGGACCACCTTGTCGCCGACCAGGATGGGGGAGGCACCCATGCCGTAGCCGTTGTCGAAGGGGCCGAGGGGGACGCGCCAGAGTTCGGCGCCGTCGGTGCCATAAGCAAGGAGGCCGTAGTCGGGCATGAAGACAAAGACGGATTTGCCGTTGCTGGCCGGGGTGGGCGAGGCCGGGGAGTTGCGCTTGTCGTAGACTTCCTTGCGCGGCCGGGGAGACTCACGCCGCCAGATGGTTTGACCGGTGCGGCGGTCGAGGGCGATCGTCAGGAGCCGGTCGCCTTCGAAGGCGGTGAGGTAGATGTGGTCGCCGACGACGATGGGGGAGGAGTGGCCGGGAGGCAGGGGCACCTTCCAAAGCTGATTCTTGCCTCCGGCGAAGTCGTCCGGAAGAGGGCCGGTTTCGGCGACTCCGGTTCC
>JBKJLJ010000831.1:0-5735 GCA_046597015.1 Bryobacteraceae bacterium | reverse complement strand
GTATTGCGGATGGATCCATTTACGGCGCGGGTGTTCGGAGGGGAGCAGACGGGTTCGGTGACGGCGGATCTGGGGGCGATACCGACCAAGTTCAAGGTGCGGTCGACGGTGCGAAATGTGGAGGCGAGCCAGTTGTTGGCGGCGACGTCGTCGGTGAAGGGGGTGGTTTCAGGGCCGCTGTCGGGGAAGTTGGACCTGGAGTTTGCGCCGAAGCCGAATGAGGAGTTGGCGAGGAGTTTGAACGGGACCATGCAGTTGGAGTTGGCCAACGGGCGGCTTAAGGGAGTGCACCTTTTCAATGAGATGGTAGGGATTGGGAAATTACTTGGCTTGATCAATGTGAAGGAGACGGTGACGGACATCGTGAAGTTTGGCGGGACGATGCAGATCGCAAACGGGGTGGCGACGACGAAAGACTTGGCGATGGATTTCGGATCGGGGACGTTAACGGGGGAGGGGACGTTGGGGCTGGTGGATCAGGCGATCCGGCTACGGGTGACTACGGTATTAGGTAAAGAGGCAGGGGCGAACGCTGGGGCGGGCCAGTTGGGCGGGTTGTTGGGGGCTGTGTTCTCGTCGCCGCGCGGGGAGTTGGTGATTCCGGCGATTGTGACGGGTACGTTCGGGCAGCCGCGGTTTGCTCTCGATGCGGAGCGGGCGGCGCGGTTGAGGGTCGACGGACTGGGCGGCCTGGGCGAGGCTGCCGTCAGCATTCTGGACCGGTTCCGCAAGAAAAAATAGTGGGAAGAAATTCGTTTCTTGTCTCGTTCATCCAAATGAGTCAACAAACATGGGAACCTTCGGGCTAGTATTACCACCAGAGCAACTGCCCTTGCCACCGTCGATTACCTTTCCAGAGTTTTATCAACGCCAGTCTGCGACGGTCTATCGGGCCGCCCTGCGGGTGACCGGCAACGCGGCGGACGCGGAAGACGTTTTACAGACCGTCTTTATGCGGATCCTGAATCTGACGCCGGCTCCCCTGCTGGAGTCGATTTCGGAGAGCTATCTGCGCCGGGCGGCGACGAACGCGGGGATCGACATTTTACGGCAGCGGAGTTCGCGGAGCGAGTCACCGCTCGAAGGGGGACCGGACCAAGCCGGCCCGGCGAGCACGGCTCTGCTAAAAGAGCAGATGCGGCGGGCGTTGGGACGGCTGGACCCGGAGGATGCGCAATTGTTTGTGTTGCGAAACCTGGAAGGGCTTTCCTACGATGAACTGGCCGAGCAGTTTGCGGTAGAACGGGGCACGGTAGCGAGCCGGTTGCACCGGATACGGCAGTCGTTGCTGAAGTTGATTACGCGCTAGGAGAGGGATCAAATACCATGAACGAACAAAATTTAGATCAGATCCTTGCTGAGATTCGCCAGGAGGATGTGTCGGCGGCGGAGCTCAAAGCGGCGCAGGACCGGGTGTGGGCGAAGCTGGCGACGCCTCCAGCGTGTCTCGAGTTTCGGGCCGACTATGGGCGGAATGACCTGACCGAGGCGCGTCAATTTCTGCTGAACGATCATTTGACCCGCTGCGTGGAATGCCGGCGGGTTTTGACGTCTCCGTCGACGGCGAAAGTGATCGCGATGCCGGTGAAGGCGGCGCGACGGTTTACGGTGCCGAAGTGGGCGATTGCAGCGGGCGTAGCAGTGGCGGCTTTGGTTGCAGGGCGGGACCGGGTTGATTCCCTGCTGGCTCCGAGTGGTCCACGGGCAATGGTGGCAGCGATTTCGGGGGCTGCTTACGGGATGGCCGGGGAGGCGTTGGCGGCGGGTGCGGCGCTGGGCGAAGGGCAGGTGATCCGGACGGGACGCGGGACGCGATCGACGCTCCAGTTGGCAGATGGGTCGACGGTGGAAGTGAACGAGAGCTCCGAGCTTTCCGTGAAAGCGGCGTGGTCGGGGCAGTCGATCTATCTCGAACGCGGAGACGTCATTGTGCACGCGGCCAAGCAGCGGCGAGGCGGGCTGCGGGTGATCACTCGGGATTCGGTGGCGACCGTGCGCGGTACGATCTTCACGGTTTCTACGGGGACGGCGGGTTCGCTGGTGGGGGTGGTCGAGGGCTCGGTGGCCGTGAACCAGCCGAACCATACGGATCAATTGCTGAAGCCGGGCGAGCGGTCGACGACGAGCTTGGCGCTCGAACGGGTGAGCGTGAAGGAAGCGGTGGCTTGGAGTCCGAACGCGGATCAGTACTACGGATTGATGGCCGAGTTGGCCTCGATCGAGAAGAATTTGGTAACTCCGGCGGCTCGGACGCAGGCGCGTCTACTGGCGGCTCTGCCACTGGAACCGATTATCTACGGGGCGTTGCCGAACCTGGGGCCGACGGTGGCACAGGCGGTTTCGCTGATTGAGCAGCGGTCGAACCAGAGTGCGGTATTGCGGGATTGGTGGCAGTCGGCGCAGGCGAAAGAGTTGAAAGAGATCGTGGAGCGGGTGCGGACATTGTCGCCGTTGCTGGGTGAGGAGTTGGTGTTCGTACTGACGAAGTCCAGGATTCCGGTGGTGTTGGCCGAGGTGAAGCCGGGGCAGCAGGCGGCGGTGAAGGCGGCACTAGACCCGATGGGGACGATGCCATACGCGTTTGCGGCAGGATTGCTCGTGCTTTCGGATACTCCGGCCGATCTGGCCGCGGTGTTGCCGCAGTTGGGGAAAGGCTCGCGGACGCCCTTTGCGGCGGAAGTGGCCCAGCACTACCAGCGGGGGCTGACGTCGCTGCTGGGCGTCGACTTGCAGGCGTTTCCGCAGCAGGCGGTGGGGGGAGAGGCTCGGTATCTGTTCTTCGACCAACGGGCGGACGAGAACGAAATCTCAGTTGCCTTTGCAGGGCCGCGGACCGGGATCGCGTCCTGGCTGGCGACGCCGGCGGCGGCGAGTTCGGCAGAATATGTCTCGTCTGATGCGGTGTTCGCGTTCTCGGCGGCGACGCGGAATCCGCAACAAATCTTCGACGAACTGACCGCGCAGATTGGGAAATGGAACCCAGGATGGATCGAAGGGTTGCGGAAAGCAGAGGCGGAGACGGGACTTCAGTTTTCAACCGATCTGGCGGCGGCGCTGGGCACCGATTTCACGTTCGCAATCGAAACGCCGTCACTGCCGATTCCAGGCTGGGTTCTGGCGATCGAAGCCTATCGGCCGGAGACCTACACGGCGACGATGCGGCGGTTGGTGGATACTTACAACCGGAAGCCCGGCGTCACATTGTTGACGATGAAGGAGGAGAAGCTGAACGGGGCCGATTGGTATACGCTGCAGATGGCCGGGCAGTCGATCGAAGTCCACTGGACCTTCGACCGGGGATATCTGGTGCAGGGCGGTGACCGGGCGGTGGTGCAGCGGGCGGTAGCGACGCGATCGGGAGGTTTCCCACTGGTTCGCTCCGCGAAGTATCGAGCGCAGCAGCCGAGTGCGTCCGGACTTCACCAATCGGGTTTTGTCTGGATCAACGTAGGCGACGCTTTCGGTAACCTGGCGGCGCTGGTGGAAAACCCGGTGTACCGGAAGTTGCTGGAAAATCGAGAGCCCTCTTTATTGACCTTTACAGGAGAAACGGAACGAATTCGGTCGGCTTCTCGTACCCGGATATCGAGCCTATTATTCGATGTGCTCCTGGCACAAGGCCCAACGAAACTATGAATCCTGTAATTGCGGTCGAAAATTTGCGTGTCCGCCTGGGCAAGCGGGAGATCCTGAAAGGGATCTCTTGCCGTTTGGGGGAATCGGGCGTGGGGAAGGCGATCGGGCTGCTGGGCCCGAACGGGGCTGGGAAGTCGACGCTAATTCAGACGCTGCTGGGGTTCCACCAGCCATCGGCGGGATCGGCGCAGATTTTGGGTCTGGATTGCCATCGGCAGTCAATGCAGGTGAAGACGCGGATCGGCTACATGCCGGAGAACGATGCGCTGATTGCGGACATGACGGCGGTCGCGTTCCTGCGGCTGATGGGTGAAATCTCGGGATTGCCGGCGGCGGCGGCGCTGGAAAAAGCGCATGAGACGCTGTTCCACGTGGGGCTCGGCGAGGCGCGGTATCGGGCGGTGGGGACGTATTCGCTGGGGATGAAGCAGATGGCGAAGTTGGCGCAGGCGATCATCCACGGGCCGGAATTGGTGATTCTGGATGAGCCGACCAATGGGTTGGATCCTGCGGCGCGGCAGCGGATGTTGGTACTGATCAAAGAGATGAAAGAGCAGCACGGGATGAACGTGCTGCTTTGTTCGCACCTGCTGCGCGATGTAGAGGAGGTCTGCGACGAGGTGGTGATTTTGAAGGACGGGATGATTGTGCACCAGTCGGATCTGGCGGCCGAGCGACAGGCGAACAAGCGGTTTGTACAGTTGCAGGTGACCGGGGATGATCGGAACCTGAGCGCCGCGCTGCGGGAGATCGGGGCGGAGGGGGTTTCCGAGACGGCCGGCACGTGGCGGATTATTCTGCCTATCGAAGTGGAAGTCAACGCGCTTTGGCGGTTGACGGCGCGGGAGAATTTGCGAATTACGAAGCTCGCCTATCGGCGGGATACGCTCGAGGAGATCTTCCTGAAGGCGGTCGGTCACATGCAGCCGAAGGCTGAGGCGGAGGTGGTTCATGGCCGTATTTAGACGTGGGTATGAGCGCTACGACGGACCGCTGACGGGGCCCGTGACGCGGTTTATGGCGATTCCCCGCTTTGCCTGGAGCAAGATATTGAGCCAGCGTTTTGTGGTGATCCTGCTGGTGCTGTCGTTGTTCTGGCCTATGCTTTGCGGCGGGTTCATTTATGTATCGAACCATGCGGATCTGCTGCCGAACCTGGGCGGCATGCAGGGGCCGATGGCGAAACTGTTGGAGATTAACGGGAAGTTTTTTGCGGTGTTCATGAACGTGCAATCGACTTTTGCGATCCTTTTGGCCGCGATCGCGGGTCCGGGATTGATCGCACCAGATCTGGCGAACAATGCGCTGCCGCTTTACTTCGCGCGGCCGCTGTCGCGATGGACTTACATCGGGGCGCGAATGATGGTGCTATTCGGAATCTTGTCGCTGGTGACGTTGGTGCCGGGTCTATTCGTGTTCGGAATGCAGGCTAGTCTCGCGAGTACGGCGTGGCTCCAAGCGAACTGGACGTTGGGTCAGGCTCTGGTGTCGGGGTTTGTGCTCTATATCGTGATAGTTTCGCTGGTGGCGTTGACTTGTTCGGCCTATGTGAAATGGCGGGTGGTGGCGGGGGCGCTGGTGCTGGCGTTCTTCTTCGTGCTGGCCGGGGCGGCGCAGATGATCAATCAGATTTTGCGGGTGGAGTGGGGCTCATTACTGAATCCTGGGTACGCGATTTACACGGTTTGGTGTGCGCTGTTGGGAGTGGAAGCGGTGGAAGATGCCCCTGGTGCGTGGGAATGTTTCGGGGTATTGATGGTGATGGTGGGAGGCCTGTTGGCGGTATTGCTGCGGAAGTTGCGGCCGGTGGAGGTGGTGTCGTGAGCGATGACTTGATTCTCTTCCACAATGTTTCGAAGTTCTATGGGGACGTGCTGGGCGTCAATAAAGTGGATCTGCGGATTCCTTCGGGGATCACGAGATTGGTGGGGCCAAATGGGTCCGGCAAGACGACGCTAATGAACCTGATGAGCGGGCTCGTGCATCCGGGGAGCGGGTCGATTACGGTGCGCGGTATTTCGCCGTTTGCGCCAGAAAAGCTGATGCGGATTTTGGGGTATGCGACGCAGTATGACGCGGCGCCGCGGGGGGTGACGGGG
>JBKJLJ010000958.1:0-5688 GCA_046597015.1 Bryobacteraceae bacterium | reverse complement strand
CCCGCACCGCCCCGTCCACCTCCACCACTCAAAGCTCATACCCCGCCCACTCCGCCGGCACCTCCTCCGCCCTTCCCCCCCGCACCGTCACAGCAGCTCCTCCCAAATCTTCTTCTGCTCCCGCCCGATCGCGTCCCACCCAAAGTGCTCTATAGCAATCGACTCCGCCTGCCGGGCCATCGCTTCCCGTCTCGCCCCATCCCGCAACAAAGTCACAATCCCCTCCGCCAACGCCGCCGCCCCCTCCGCCACCCAAACACTCTCCCCGTGTCGCAGCCCCAGCCCGTCGCAGCCGCATCCCGTCGCCACCACCGCCCGCCGCATCGCCATCGCCTCCAGCACCTTCAAATTTGTCCCCGCCGAAACCAATGTCGGCGCCAACACCAGGTTCGTCGCCTCATAAAACGGCACCACGTCGGCCACAAACCCGTGAAAGCCCAGCCCCTCCGGAATCGCCGCATAAAGCTCCGGCCGCGGCCCCGCAATCACCGTCAACTCCGCCTCCGGCTCCACCCGCAACACCAGCGGCCAAACCTCCTCCAACAAAAATCGAAACGCGCTCACGTTTGGAAAATGCCGAAACGAACCCACAAACAAAACCCGCTTCCCCGCCCTCTCCGGCACCGCCCGAAACCGCGCCAAGTCCACCCCATTCGGCAACACCCTCACCCGCACATCCCATACCAACAAAGCCGCGTCCTTCTCCGCCATCGCCATCACCCGCCGAAACCGCCCTACCGCCGCCCGCTCGAACCGCCGCCATCGCCAAGCGCTCCACCGCGCCCCCAACTGCTGATACAAATCAAACGTCACATCGTGCTCCACCAGCACGTCCCCCGCGTACTGCCCTAAATACGTGTACTCCACCTGCAACAAGCCCCACTTCTCCCGGTCAGCCTCTAACCGCGCCCGCACCGCCGCGCTCTCATACTCCCGCACCTCCGGCGGCAACAAACTCGCCCACCGTGGCTCCCGGTAGCGTGGCATCTCAAACAGCACCGCCTCATGCACCAGCGCCATCACCGGCCCCGCATTCTCCGCACTCCCCGGCTCCGCAAAGCAGTAAAACCATACGTCGAAATCCTTGGCTGCCTCCCGCAGCAACGAGTAGATCCGCACCGCCCCCCCATGCCCCAAAGGCCACGGAAAATACGGCGACAGTATGGCCACCCGCGGCCTTTCCCCCAACGCCCGTCCCGCCAAAGTTACCGACTCGACCGAAGCCCGGCTCCGCTCCCGCGCCCAGGGCCACCACCACGGCCGCAGCCATATCCGATCCAGCGGCACCCCGAAATAAAACAGCGCCGAAGCAATCGCCGTCCGCACCCGCAAATGGTGCCGCTCCCCCCGCGCGTTAAACGCCAACATCTTCCGCGGCGCCGCCTGAAACACCAGCCAACACAACGGATCATCGCCCAGCAAAAACGGAGCCAACCCAATCCGCCGCGGCCCCAACTGCATCCGCAACTCCGCCAGCGACGGCGCATGCAACACAATCGGCGTCCCAAAATCCAAGGGCTCATACAGCGAAACCACCAGATGCTCCCGCTCCGGCTCGAGCGCCCGAATCTCCTCGTACATCGCCCGCACCCGCTCCACCGGCCCCGAAGCAAAGTGCACCACCACCGCCTCCGCCTCGTAACCCAGCAACTCCCGCAACCGTCCCCGCATCCCCATCGCTTACTCGCAAGTGCTATAGAGCACTATCACGCCCAACAACGGCACGCCCGCCGTCACCCAACACACCGGATCAAACCCATACCGGTCCACCATCCGCCCCACCAGCGGCGAACTCACCGCCTGCATCACCGCATACGCCGCCGTCAAACTCGCCACCGCAAACCCCGCCCGCCCCGCTCCAAACAAATCCAGCGGCAACGCGTAAACATTCACGCTCAAAATCAACGAACCCAAAAAGCTCCCGCCAATCATCACCGCCGCCCACGGCGCGGAAGGCATCCACGGCACCGCCGCCGTCGCCAATCCCAACACGATCGCCCCCACCAGCGCCGCCCGCCGCCGCGCCGCCGGAGCCGCCAACCCCGCCTTCATCCAGCGGAACGCCAGCGTCCCCCCAATCAACCCGCCCCCCACCGCAAACACCGGCGGCAGCCACGCCCACTCCACCGTCCCCCAGGTCTTCACCAAAAACGCTGTCGTCCACGAACTCCACAACGCATACGCGGTCATCCCCAAGCCGTTCGCCACCAGCACGCCCCAATAAGCCTTCCGCCGCAGCAGCGTCCCCACCGCTTCCGGTGCCCGCGTCACCACCTGCTCCGGCGCGCCCTTCGTCACCATCCACATCAACGGAATCCACAAAAATCCCAACAATCCCGGCCCCAAAAACGCCTGCCGCCACCCGAAAAACTGCGTCGCCCAGTTGATCCAAAGCGGCGCCAGAATCATCCCCAGTGAAATTCCAATTTGATTACTGGCCGTTCCGAACGCCCGCTCCTCCGGCGGCAAAAACGTCCCAAACGCCTTGCCCGTCGCCGGAATCCCGCCCCCCTGTGCAAACCCCAACAGCATCCGAAACCCAACTAAACTCCCCAAGCCCCCCACCCAACTCATCCCCACCGTAGCCATCGACCACAACCCCACCGTCAACGCCGACCCCGCCCGCAATCCCATCCGGTCCAGCGTCAAGCCCAACACCGTCGCCCCCACCGCATAGATCACCGCGTAAGCCGTAATCAAATACCCAAACCCCTCATAGCTCAACGCAAACTCTTTCCGGATCACCGGCTCGAGCGCCGCAAACAACTGCCGATCCAGATAGTTCAACGTCGACGACAACACAAAAATCGCCACCGCCACCCAACGCGCTTCTATCTTCAATCGAACTTCACCTTCGTCACTTCCTTTGTCTTCCCGAAGTACTCCACCGTCACCCCCCGCACCGGCTTCTGCACCCCACAACTCAGCTTAATCTCGCTCGTCCCTTCTAAACTCAACTTCGACAAATCCTTCACCACGAGCGCCGTCAACTTCTTATCCTCTCCCCTCACTTGCAACCGCAAAGCCCCCGCCACGCAATCCACCCGCTCCAGCCGCCCCACCGCCGAGGCGTCCCCCTTCGGCCCCTCCCACCACTCTTCTACCTTGCCTTTCACGGGCGCCTTCCCGTCGTTCGCCTTCGCCTCCGCCATTCGGATCCGGTTCAACGCCTCCTGCCGCAGCCGTTCGATGTCCGCCCGCTCCTTCTCCTCGGCCGCCTTCTGCGCCGCCATCTCGGCATCCACCCGCCGATTCGCCGCCTCCAACCGTTCCGCGTGCAGCCTCTCCCGTTCCCCCTTTGTCGATGCCGCCTTCTCGGCCGCCACTAAACACTTGGTCTCCTCCCCAAACAACTCCGCCTTCGCAAACGATGCCGCCGCCTTCTGCCAATAGCTCACGTCCCGCATCGCCAACCCCGCCGCATGCCGCCACCGCTGCGCCTTCCGCGCCTCTTCTACCTCTAAGGCCGCCATCTGCACATGCGGCTCCGCCCACCGCGGCCTCTTCTGCGCCTCCGCCTCCAACTGCGCCATCGTCAACCCCTTCAACTCCGGCGGCCCCCCCGCCCACCGCGCCATCAACTCCGCCGTCTCCGTCGCGTTCAACTCCTCCTCCCGCCACCGCTTCAAATCAATCGGCTTCCCGTTCAAACTCGCCGTCCCAAACTGTCCCTTGGCAAAATACGCCTTCGCCTCTTCGGTAATCACCGACTCGTTCACCCCCACTGAGTTCGACCACGCCACCGTCGGGTCCACGCCCTTTGATAGATTCGCCAGCAGCACCCGCGTCTTCCCGCTATACCGTTCGTCCGTAAATAGGTAGTGCATCCGTGCCCAGGCGAAATCCGGCTTCGCCACCGGTGCCCCCACCTTCACCCGCGGCCCCGCCACCTCCAACGTCGAAAACAGAGCAATCACTCCCCGTTCAATCTCCTCATCGAATGGCAACGTATTCTCCCGAATCAACAGACCCGCCAACTCCCCCGCCTCCACCGACCCCGCCAAATACCCCCCCGACCCCAGCCGCAGCTTCCCCCCGCCCTTCCCCAATACAATCGTTACCGGCCAACTCGGCTGCAAGTCCTTCCCAAACTGCGCACTCAACGTATGCTGCACTTGCACCAGCATCGCCAACGCCTCCCGCGCCTCTTTATCTTTGCCGTTTGTATAAACCGCAAACGGCTCACTCCGAAACACACTCCACTTCTCGGCGCCTTCCAAAAGCCCCGCCGCCAACAGCGCCGCTACCGCAATCAGTCTCACCAGCCCATGCTATCGCAGCGTCGACGGTGCTGAAATAACCAGTGCCCGCGCCGATGTCTCCGATACGCCCCGGTACGAATGCAACTCCGTCGAATCGAAGTAACAAGAATCACCAGCGTTTATGATGTGCTCTTCATCCTGATACTGCACCGCCATCGACCCTTCTAAGACAAAGATCAACTCCGCGCCCGGATGCACATGCGCCGTCGCATCACCTTCCGGGGCCTGCGGAAATTCCGCCAGGTACGCCTCAATCGGCTTGTTATTTGCCTTAAAAGCCAATACCTCAAAGTAAAAGTTCGGCTTTTCCGATTCCGCCCGATTCGGAAACTTCATCCGCTCGTCCTGTCGAACTACTTCAAACAAACCCTCCTTCCGCTGGCTCCCAAAGAAGTACTCCATCCCCACATCAAACACCATCGCAATGCGCGCTAAAGTCGGCAGCGTCGGCACCAGCCGCCCATTCTCCAATTGCGAAATCATCGACGCCGACAGCCCCGTATGCCGGCCCAACTCCGTCAAGGCAATCTTCTTCCGCATCCGCAGCTGTTTCAGCTTCCGCCCGATTTCATACGAACCCAACAGGCGAGTAATTGTCTCCGGACCACTTTCGATATCTGACATAAGTTCATTTTAGCGCAGATGAAAACACTTTCAGTGCGTTATGCTCCACTGAAATGACGTTCAGTGAGGTATAGGAATCGCGCGATTCCGCTGTTAGCTTGGATTCAGAGGATAAATTAATGGCAACCGCCCTTACCGTTCTAAATAGCTTCATCCCAGCTCTCCTACCCGTACCTGAGCTTACCCCCGTTTCACCAGCCGTCGAAACCGCCCCCAAACACGAGCCCATCGTCGATGCCGACGCCGACCTTGTCCGCCGCGCCCAACAAGGCGACCAAGCCTCCTTCACCGATCTCGTCAACCGCCATTACCAATCCTGCATCAAACTCGCCCGCTCCATCCTCCGCGATTACGAAGACGCCGAAGACGAAGTCCAGAACGCCTTAACCAAAGCGTTTCTGCACCTTGCCGGTTTCGAAGGCAACTCCCGCTTCTCCACTTGGCTCTCCCGTATCGTCGTCAACCAGTGCCTCATGCGCCTCCGCCAACTCCGTCGCGCCAATTTCACCTATCTCGACGATCCCGGTTCCGACGAAAACCAGCCCCGCTTCGAACTCCGTGATCCCTCCGAAAACCCCGAACAGCGCTTCGGGCGGAACGAAGTTGCCGCCATCCTCAATACGGAGGTCAACCGCATCCCCCACCTCCTCCGCAAACCGCTCCTTCTTCGCGAGACCATGCGCCTGCCCCTCACCGAAGTCGCCCTCAAACTCGACATCTCCGAAGCCGCCGCTAAGTCCCGCTTGCTCCGCGCTCGCCGCGAACTCCGCGACCGCCTCACCAAACACCAAGGCCGCTACGG
>JBKJLJ010000675.1:0-6393 GCA_046597015.1 Bryobacteraceae bacterium | reverse complement strand
CGCAACGGGTTTTCGAACCCGTACGCGCATTTGAGGAAGTTGCTTACGGTGGAGCAGGCGCTGGCGGGGAAGGTGATCGCGGACCCGTTGACGATCTACGATTGCTCGCTGGTTTCCGACGGAGCGGCGGCGGTGGTGCTGGCACCGGAGGGGCGGTTCCGAGTGCTGGGAATCGCGCAGACCTCGGATCAGGTTGGGTTGGCGGGGAAGGCGGACCTGACGGCGTTGCCGGCCGTGGGGCGTTCGGCGGAGATGGCGTACCGGATGGCCGGCGTAACGGCGGCGGCGATTCAGTTTGCCGAGGTGCATGATTGCTTCACGATTGCCGAGATCATCGCGATGGAGGAGCTCGGCTTCTGCGCCAAGGGCGAGGGCGGGGCGTATGCCGTTAGCGAGGCGCGGCCGATCAACCGGAGGGGCGGATTGAAGAGCAAGGGCCACCCGGTGGGGGCCACGGGAGTAGCCCAGATTGCGGACGTGGTGGGGCAGATGCGGGCTGGGTTAGGGGAGTTAGGATTGGCCCAGAATTTGGGCGGGACGGGGGCGACGAGTGTGGTGACGGTGCTGGGAAAGGTATAACTATAGGCTGATGAAACTCGCGTCGCGGATGGACCGCATTCTGATTGAAACCGCCTTCGAAGTGTTGCTGAAGGCACGAGCGCTGGAAGCTCAGGGCAAGAACATTGTCCATCTGGAGATCGGCGAACCGGACTTTGAAACGCCGTCCCACGTGGCGGCGGCGGGGAAGCGGGCGATTGATGAGGGGTGGACGCACTACGGGCCGACGCAGGGGTATCCGGAGTTCCGGGAGGCGATTGCGGCGCACGTGAGCCAGACGCGGGGGATACAAGCCAAGGCGTCGCAGGTATGCGTGGTGCCGGGCGGGAAGCCGATTTTATTCTTTCCGATGATGGCGTTGCTCGAAGAGGGCGACGAGGTGATTTACCCGAACCCGGGGTTTCCGATTTATGAATCGATGACCAAGTTTTTGGGGGCGACGGCGGTGCCGATTCCGCTCGTGGAAAGTCGCGGGTTCAGCTTTGACCTGGACCGGTTCCGCGACAGCCTAACGCCGAAAACAAAGATGGTGATTTTGAACTCGCCGCAGAATCCGACGGGCGGGGTGATTCCGCCGGAGGATCTGAAGGTGATCGCCGACTTGGTTCGGGATCGGGATTTGGTGGTGCTGAGCGATGAGATCTATTCGCGGATCTATTACGATGAGCCGCCGATGTCGATCGCTTCGTTGCCGGGGATGCAGGAGAAGACGATCATCCTGGACGGGTTTTCGAAGATCTATGCGATGACGGGTTGGCGGCTGGGCTACGGGGTGATGCCGGAGTGGCTGGTGGACGCGGTGAACAAGCTGATGGTGAACTCCAACTCCTGCACGGCGAGCTTTACGCAGCGGGCAGGGTTGGCGGCGTTGACCGGGCCGCAGGATGAGCCGCTGGCGATGGTAGCCGAATTCCGGCGTCGCCGGGATGCGTTCATCGATGGGCTGAACACGCTGCCGGGATTCCGCTGCGCGAAGCCGGCAGGTGCCTTCTATGCGTTTCCAAACATCGAAGGCACGGGCAGGACTTCGAAGCAGTTGGCCGATGAATTACTGTACGAAGCCGGGGTGGCTTCGTTGAACGGAGGCTCGTTCGGTTCGTTCGGGAATGGATATTTGCGGTTTAGCTACGCCAATTCGCTTGAGAATTTGATGGAAGCGGTGGAGCGAATGCGACGGCATTTAATGCGTTAACGCTTCCGCCCGATCCGGGTCATGACACTGGAGACCGTCTTCATCAGGCGGTCTTCCACGTCCTCGGCGAAAGGGCCCGGCTGGCCATAGTAAATCATGCTCTCATTGGCTTCGTAGCCGCCTTCTTTGAGAATTCGCAGGGACGGGATGTAGCACATGACGTCGTTCGAATACCCGGCGACGATGAGGTTTTCGCCGGGATATTCCTTCTGAATCCGGAGGGCATAGTCGACGACGACTTCGCCGCCGAGGGCGACGAGCGTCAAAGACTTGCCGAGGCGGATCCCCTGGACGGGATAGGCGACGGAGCGAATCGGGGCGCGGCGATCGTAGGCGGCGAGCATGGTGGCGGCGCGCTGCTGCTTGAACCAATTGGGGTCCTTGCTTTCGGTCTCGAAGGTTTCGCGGGTGTGCGGTACGAAGGCGAGTTCGGTCAACTGAAACGCAGTGCGAAGCGGGCCAGAAAGGGCTTCGAGCTTGCCGCTGAGGACGCGGTCTACTTCTTTGGCGAGCGAAGCGCCGTGCTGCTCAGCAAGGGCGACCGTGCCGCGCGGATTGGGGTTGGCATCGGCCCCCGTGAGCATGAGAAACATGGCGGTCGAGTTCGGGTGGGAGGCTTCGAAGGCGGCTTGGGCGAAGCCGGCGTAGTCTCCGTTCACGTTGAACAGATCGGCCCCCAGCGTCGTGTTATGACACGCGTACCCGAACAGGACGCCACGGAGTTGGCCATTCAGACCGGAGACGCGGATGACGGGCACATCCTGGTTCACCGGGCCGCCGGGATTGAGGCCGATCTTGACGCCGCTGGCGGTTGCTTGACGACGGTTGATGGCGAAACTGCCGACTCCGTGGCCGATGTCGAGGCGGGCGGGTTGCAGGTCGCCGAGGGCTGCGCCGACGACGTCGGCCAACTGCATCGACAAAGCCTGCGTATAGTCCGTGATGGCGCGTCGTTGCTCCGGAGTGAGCTCGAACATCGACGTGAGGTTGCCATGGACGACGGGGCCACTATGGGTATGAGAAGAGTTCAGTACGAGTTGCTGACGGCGGAGGCGATAGCGTTTTTCGACTTCCGCTCCGACCTGATCGGCCACGGGGCGGGGCAGGCCGATCAGGTCGGTTGTGACAATGACGGCGCGGTTGCCTTTGGCATCTTCGATAGCGAGGGCCTTGGCCCAGATCTTCTGCAAGACTCCTTCGCTGGGCTTCTTGCGGGCGGCGTAGCCAGAGAGGTAGATGGGCTGCGTCGGGGTGATATTGATGCGGCCGAAACCGGCCTTGAAGTCGGCAGCGATAAGGGGGACGGAGCAAAGGAGTAATAGGAGTTTCATGCGCGGATGATCTCAACGGGTTGGTCAGGGTATTTCAGGCTGTTCTTGGTGGCGTCGAACATATACAGCGGGTCGAGCTTGGCTAGGGAGTAGATGGGAATGGGGGAAAAGTCCGGGCACTCGGGGGAAAGCTGAGCGACAATTACGGCGATCCCGACGACTTCCGCACCGGCCGCCTCCACCATGTTTTTCAGTTCCGAGAGTTTGGCTCCGGTGCGGAGAATGTCATCGACAAGGAGCACCTTCTCGCCGGGGTCGATATCGAAGAACTGGCGAAGGCGGAGCGGCTCATGCTCGTTCTCCCTTTCGGCCCAGTAGACCTCCATCGCCCGGAGGGCTTCGCAGACACCAAAGGCGACGGGGAGGCCACCGCCGGCGGGGGTAAAGATTGAGAGCTTTTCGATGTTGGCGCGAATTTCGGCGTTGGCGCGGACCTTGCGGCTCAGAGCGACGCTCAGCATTTTGGAGTGCTGAAAGAAGCGGAAGGCGAGGGGAATCTGCAGGAACTGGTCGGAGTGGAGCCCGTTCGGATAGACGAAATTGCCTTCGCGCAGGGCACCGGTTTGGCGGAGGAGGGAGAGGACCTCTTCCTGAGTGGGGATAAGTTCCATGAACTAATAAGCTCCTTTACCAATGAGAACTTGAGGAATTGTGCGGAGAATGATTTTCCAGTCGAGAGCGAGGGACCAGTTGTCGATGTAGCTCATGTCGAGGGTCATCCATGTTTCAAAGTCTACGGTGTCGCGGCCTTCGACGGCCCAGAGGCAGGTTAGGCCGGGCCGCATGCGGAGGCGGCGGCGTTGCCAGCGTTTATACTGTTCTACCTCTTCCGGGATGGCGGGCCGAGGACCGACGAGGGACATGTCGCCGATGAGAACGTTCCAAAGCTGAGGCAACTCGTCGACGGAGAACTTACGGAGCCACTTGCCGATGGGAGTAAGCCGTGGGTCGTTGCGGATTTTGAAGACCAGGGTGCGTTCGTTCCGGCTCTGCAACTGTTGCTTCAGGGCTTCGGCGTTGGCGACCATGGATCGAAATTTGTAAACGCGAAACCGGCGACCGTTGAGGCCGCAGCGGATTTGGCTAAAGACGACCGGGCCGGCGGAGGTGAGGCGGATGGCGAGAGCGACCAAGGCGAGAAAGGGGGCCAGGAAGACGAGAGCGGATGCGGAGAAGACGATGTCGGTGACGCGTTTCAGCAGCAGGCGCAGTTCGTCGTGAGGGGCGCCGGAAAAGGTCAGGAGAGGGGTGGGGCCAAGGCGATCGAGATAGGCATCGCTGTGGACGTGGGGAAAGAGATCGAGGGCGATGCGGGTGCGGACGCCTTCTTCGTCGCAGAGGAGTAAAGTCTCTTCGAGGTGCGGCAGGTCGGCGGCGGGTACGGCAAAGATGATCTCGTCGACAACACGCCGCCGCAGGATACTCGGGAGTTCACTCAGCCGGTGAACCGGATATTCTTGTCTCAATTGAATGATGGAGTCGGTTGGATTTGGCCGGGAGTCCAAAAAGCCGAGCAGGCGCATGCCGAAACCTTCGGCCTCCTCGACAAGCCGCGCGAGGTGGCGAGCACTTTCGCTCGTGCCGGCAATCATTACATAGTGCTGGGCGCCGAAACGGAGCCGGTACCACCGCAACAGGGGGCCGGCGTTCCAGCGAAACAGGAGTAAGCCGAAAAAAGACAGAGCTCCGAAAAGGCCGAGAAAGACGCGGCTGACATCGAGACGGAGCAAGAACTGGGCGAGGACAACTAGCGCAAGCGCGAGAATAGTCTGCCGGAGGGTCTCTTTCGCGGCGTCCCGTTTGCGGGCTAATTCCAGGCGTTCGTAGGTGCCGAACCATCCAGCGACGCCCAGGAAGGCCAATGCCGCCATGAGCAGTAACAGATACTTTACCGGCGTATCTATGTAAAAGAGCCGCCCCAATTGCCAACCGCTGCGGGTCTGGTAGGCGAGCTCATAGGCGGACCAAACCAGGGCCGCATCGGCCAGACCAAAAAAGATCCGGAGCATTCTGTGACGCCGGGAATACACTTCGAACATCAGAGTAGCAGAGTGGGGTTGCACCCGTCGGTTAGCAACTGCTAACCTAGTAAGCACTAATGACCGTGAAGCCTAAGCTCCAGCGCGCCGAACGGCGGCAAGTAATTATCGAAGCGGCCTCGACGCTTTTCTCCGAACGCGGCTTCCGCGGGGTGACGACGCGGGAGTTGGCCCGGGGCGCGGGGGTTTCTGAACCGGTCCTGTACGAGCACTTCGGAACGAAGGAAGATTTATACGCGGCGATCATAGAGTGCGCCACGCAGAAAGAAAAGGGCAAAGACGATCCCCACGAACTGCTCGATTCGTGGGCGACGATCGAGGACCCGCACCTCTACCTGACGAAGCTGGCGAACCTGATTGCCGATTTTCACACTCTTCACCCGGAGTATATCCGGCAGGTCCTGTTCGCGGCCCTGGAAGGTCATGCGATGGCGGATTTGTGTTTTGAGCGGAACTCTGGCCCAATTTACGCCAAGGTTGCCGCGTATCTGAAAGGCCGCATGGCGGCTGGGCAGGTACGGACGATGGAGCCAACGATTGCCGCCCGGGCGTTTGTCGGCTCGGTGATGCAGTACTGCTTGTTTGAATTACATTTTGGCTTTCGGACGGTCCGCGCGAGTAAGAAGCGGGCGCTTGAGGGCTTGGTCGATATTTTTTTGCACGGGGTCCTTTCATGAAGACACGCATTGTTATCTCTCTGTCGTTCGCATTTTCCTTGCTTGCCGTTGGTTGTGCAAAGAAGTTTGAGGAGTCCTCCCAGGCGGCGCCGAAGGCCGAGCCCGCGCCGGTGGCGGTGAAGACCGTCGCGGCGGAAGAGCGCTCGATTGAGCGTTCCATTGCGGCAACCGGTTCGCTACTGCCTGATGACACGGTAACGTTGAGCTCGGAAGTACAAGGCCGGGTCGCCAAGATCAATTACGATTTCGGCCAGTCGGTACAGAAAGGCGCGGTGCTGTTGGAACTCGATCCGACGGAGTACGACCTTCAGATCGAACGGGCGCGGGGGGCGTTGAACCAGTCGCTCGCGCGATTGGGGCTACCGGCCTATAACGGCAAGATGGTGCCTCCGGAGTCGACGCCAGGACTCCGGCAAGTGCTCGCTCAGGTGGAGGACGCGAAGTTCAAGTTCGAGAGCGCCTCGAAGCTCGTCAAGAGCGGGGATGTTTCGCAGGAACGCTTCACGGAACTCGAGAAGGCTTACCGGGCGCGGCAGGCGGGCGTGGAGTTGGCGCGCGACGAAATGCGGGTTTCCTGGATGGGCGTTACCGCGCTG
>JBKJLJ010000669.1:0-2501 GCA_046597015.1 Bryobacteraceae bacterium | reverse complement strand
GGGGGGGTGGGGGGGGGGGGGGGGGGGGGGGGGGGGGGGACTTCGCCCGTGGGGAACTCGTAGTTGAAGTGCTGCTCTTCAAAGGCGACGTTTTGGGTATGGATGTGCTGGCCGGGCTCGATGGTATGTTTCGAGCGGCCGATGATTTGCCCGTAGCGGTAGATGCGGTCGCCGGAGAGGATGGTTTTGAGGCAAACCTTGTGGCCGGCGGGGATGGCGTCCTTGGTCTTGAGGGTGATTCCGCCGACGCGGAGTTCGGTGCCGGGGGCGACGGGGACGCGGAGGATGGCGACGTTGTCGGAGGGGTGGAGCTGGATCGCGGAGTTTTCCGCGGTGGGGAGTTTTTCGATTTCTACAAGGCTCATCGGAGTAATACGGTTTCGGTGGTTTGCTCTTTAACGTGAATCTTCAGGCGATTGCCGACGGGGTGGACCCAGAGGCCGGTGCCGTCGCGAGGGACAGGAATTTGGGAGGGGTTGTTTACGAAAACGGTAATACCCGTGTCGACACCGCGCAAAAGTTTGCCGACGTGAATGTGCAGGTGGCACTGCGTCCGGACTTTCACCCCATTGTACGCCAGGCCCCATTCGGGCCCCCAAAGGGACTTGGCTTTGGCGATGGCTTCGGTCCAAAGCTGGGTTCGTTCGACGGGGGAGAGGTCGGCGAGGGTTTGGATGGAGTCCGGCTTGAGCCGGGTGGGGAGGATGAGGGTGCGGTTGGGCTTGCGGGGGCTGGCGTCTTTCAGGAAGAAGAAAACTGTGCCGGGCGGCTGTTTGAGGGCTTCGGCGGTGAGGGAGCATTCGCGGGTCCGGAGGGCGGCGGGGTCGGCGGGATCGCAGGCGCATGCACCTGTTTCACCGGAGAGGGAGAGCGGGAGGAGGAGAAAGAGGCCCAGGTGGCGCATTCCGATCATTATACTGGCATAGAGTGAGATTCCTTTGGGCGGCCACGGCCGCGTTGGCGTTGATGGTGCTTTTCCTGGCGTGGCCAGGGGCGTTTGGGCTATTTGGCCCGGATGAACCGCGGTATGCCTCGATTGCGCGAGAGATGGCGCGGAGCGGGGACTGGGTGTCTCCGATGTTGGATGGGAAGCCGTGGCTCGAGAAGCCGGCGCTGTTGTATTGGATGGGGGCGGTGGGGTTCCAGTTGGGCTGGGGGCCGGAGGCGGCGGTGCGTTTGCCGCTAGGGCTGCTGAGCGCCGCGTTTTTGGTTTGGTTCGGGTGGAAGGTGGGGAGTTGGCAGCGGGCGGTGATGCTGGGGACGTGCGCGGGTTGGATTGCGTATTCGAATATTGCGGTGACGGATGTGCCGTTGGCGGTGTTCTTTGCGGCGGGGATGATATTGGCTTCGGAGTGGGTGGAGACGGGTCGAGGGGCTTGGTGGGTGGGGGCGTGCTTTGGGGCGGCGATCCTGGCGAAGGGGTTGGTGCCGGTGGTGTTGGCGGTGCCGTTGGTTTGGTTTGCGCGGGGGCGGTGGAGGGCATGGTGGAAGGTGGTGTTGGCGGCGGGGGTCGTGGCGGGGCCTTGGTATGTGATGGTGACGACGCGGCACGGTTGGGCGTTTATCAATGAGTTCTTTATTGAGCATCACTTCAGCCGGTTTGCGAGTGGGGACTTGCAGCATGTGCAGCCGTTTTGGTTTTATGGGCCTATTTTGGTGGGTTTGTTGTTGCCTTGGGCTCCTTTATTGTGGAAGGGAGAGTGGAAGGAGCGGACGTTCTATGTGGCGTGGTTGGTTTTTGGGTTCGTTTTTTTCAGTGCGTCGAAGAACAAGCTGCCGGGGTATTTGATTCCGCTGTTGCCGGCGGCGGTGATGGTGATGCGGGTGCCGGGGCCGCGGTATTTGGTGGGGGCGGCGGGGTTGATGGTGGCCCTTGTAGTGACGGCGAAGGTGAGTTACTTGCCGGCGCGGGATGCGGAGTTGACAGGGCGGGTGATGGCTCGGGAGGTGGGGCTGGATAGCTGCGCGAATTCGATTCCGCGGGGTTTGCGGTACGGGGTGCATTACTATGCGGGGAAGGCGTTGGGGGAGTGTTGGGAGATGCCCGGGGCGGTGGCGGTTCCGGCGGGGCTGAACCAGACTAAAGGGCTGCGCTTAAGGGTAACGGGTGGGTTTGGCGATGGAAGACTTCTTTTCTTTGGAGGGCCGCGGACGACGGAGGGGGATTGGGTGGTGCCGGTGGAGAAGGAGCCGAATTTGGTTTGGATTGGGGCGCGGGAGGTGAAGGACTGGCCGGCCGGGGCGACGATTGAGTTCGATCCGACGGTGATTGGGTTTCCGGGTTCGCTGCGGGGGGCGGGGAAGCGGGATTGGGTTTGGAATGTGGTGTTTGTGCAGGACGGAGGAGTGGTTGCGCGCAGCGAAACCCGGCAGGACTTGGGGGTGGATCCTGCCGAGGTTCTAGTCTGGGATGTCCAATTAAGGGCGGTGACCAGTAAAGAGTGGAGGGACGGCTATCTGGGTCGACTGGGTCGTCCGGAGCGGATCGACCTGGAGCGTGT
>JBKJLJ010000634.1:0-6224 GCA_046597015.1 Bryobacteraceae bacterium | reverse complement strand
CGGGACACTTGCCGCCGTACCTGGATGGCGCGGAGTGCCAGGTGGACACGGGGCTGCCGCTGGGTTTGGTGCCAGACGTTGTCTACGCGGAGTCCACGTTCACGCTTGTGGGGGGCTCGTCGCTGACGTTTCTTTCGGACGGCGTTGTGGAGGCGGAGAACGGCAAACGAGAATTATTTGGCTTCGAGCGCACGCGGGAGATTTCGCCAAACCCCGCGCAGGAGATCGCGGAGACCGCCAAGGCATGGGGGCAGAATGATGACATCACGGTGGTCACCGTGCGGAGAGCGGCTTCATGAAGAGCCCCCTCCTACCGGCCAGTCAAGAGCTCCGTCACCGCAACGGCAAAGCCTGGCAGCAGCGGCGAATCCAGCACGTCTCCGGCCTCGACAAGCCGAATGCCGGATTTGCTGCGCACTTGCAGTTCGCCATTCGCTTGGTCGAGCAACCACACTTCCTGACTCCCGGCGCTCAGGTATTCCCGAACCTTCCTCGTCACTTCGAGATTATGCTCGGAAGGCGAGAGCACTTCAACGGCGATGTCCGGAGCAAACGGAACAGGAGTCTGATTCAGATCAAGCTGCTTCCACTTTTGACCCAAAAAGATGGAGAGGTCCGGCCGACGGACAGTGCCACTGTCAATCCGACAGTCTGTTCCGCCGATAGCCCCGCCGATGGGGTGCTTGATGAGATGAGTCCGAATCGCCTGTGCGAGCTTATCCCATATCAAATTATGAAGCGGTGTGCCGCTGGACAGGGGCACCCCTTTCCCATTCACCAACTCGTAGTCCTCGGTTTCCGCCGTGTTCAACTGAGCGAACTCTTCGGCGGTCATCAGCGCTCTGGTGGCCAAGCGGTTCCAACTTTCATACTATCTCAGCCTAACTCTATTGGCGGCCATGGGAACCACCCTTGAAGCCCAAAACCGTCGTGACCATCCAGAGGAACACATCAATGCGCTTGCTGCTATTTCTGCTCACCCTGCCCCTGTTGGCGCAGAACGCTCTCTATCTGGATCTGTCTGGCCCCTGGCGCGTTCATAGTGGAGACGATCTTGGGTACGCAGAAGCGGGCATCGATGATCGCGATTGGCCGACCGTCACGGTACCGTTGCCCTCCAACCCTCTCCGAGGACGGCGGCCGGGCGAGGGTTTTTGGCTGCGTCGTATGGTGTCACTTCCCACCGGCACTGATCCTTCCCGGCTGGCGGTAACGCTAGGCACGATTCGCGGCGCTTACGAGATCTACGCGAACGGCCGGCGCATCGGCCAAAGTGGGGGCTTCGAGCGGAATCAGGACCAGCCGATTCCCCAACCGCTCACCTTCAACCTCCCGGCGGAAGTGCTGGTCCCCGGCGGATCCCTGCAACTCGCGATCCGCGTCCGCCCAAATTTGCAGTCTCCCCCCCAGTGGGTGCTGCCAGATGTTGGACCTTGGGTGCTTACCTATCGCGATCACGCTCCCACGGGTGCCGGTGCCGCGCAATTGGACCAACAATTTGTCGAAGTCTCTCCGAACTGGGCCATTGCCGCACTCCTTCTCGGCATGGCGGCGTTGAGCCTCCTCGGGTGGTGGAGCGATCGGCGGCGGTGGGAACTACTGCTGTTTGCCGTCGCCTCCATTGCCTTCGGTGGGTATAACCTCGAGACCCTGCTTTCGCTGCGCACGTCCGCACGTCCATTTGGTGCCTGGGGCGGGCCAGCAACTCAACTCATGTGGGTGGTGGTGGGCCAGGTTTCTTTCGGAGTGTTCGTCCTGGCCGCATTGCGCGCGAGCCTCAATCGCCGCTGGTGGATCCTGTTAGGTACGCCTCTGGCGCTCGGCTCCCTTCTTAGCCTTTCCTTCCATTTCAGTCCGGAAATCGAAGCGATGCTGAATCTGCAGCGCCCTTTTTACGTAGGCTTTTTGACGTTGGCTCTCGTCAACGTCGCCGCCATCGTTCTGGACTGGCGACGGCGAGCCCAAACTCTGCCTTGGGATCAGCGTTTGCTTCGCCTCACCATCCTGCTCTACGCTGTTTCACAAGCCGAGGATTGGGGACGCCGGGTTCTCCGGGTACCCAATCTATTTCCCCCGCAGGTGTACATCGGACCCTATCGGGTGAGTCGTTTGGACCTTCTATTGTTGGCCGTCTCGGCGATGATCCTCGCGATGCTACTGCGTAGGCTGGTGGCAGATCGGCGGGAAAAGCAGCGCCTCGAGAGCGAATTCGAGGCGGCAGGCGTGATCCAAAGGCTGCTGCTCGATAAAGCGGTGCTGGCGCAACCAGGCTTGACGCTGGATGCTGTCTACGCTCCGGCCCAGGAGGTAGGCGGCGACTTCTACTACGTGCTCGACGGGCAATTGGTGGTGGTCGGCGACGTCTCGGGCAAGGGACTCAAAGCCGCCATGCTGGTCTCGCTCGTGATCGGCGCTCTGCGTATGATCCCGGATCGCCGCCCGGGCGAGGTGCTGGCCGCCCTGAACCGGGCCGTGGCCGGCCAAGCCGACGGCGGCTTCGTCACCTGCGCCTGCGCTCGCTTCGAGGCGGACGGAGTGGTGACGGTCGCGAACGCGGGACACTTGCCGCCGTACCTGGATGGCGCCGAATGCGAGGTGGACAGGGGGCTGCCGCTGGGCTTGGTGCCGGACGTAGTCTACGCGGAGTCCACGCTGACGCTTGCCAGGGGCTCGTCGCTGACGTTTCTTTCGGACGGCGTCGTGGAGTCGGAGAATGCCCAAAGAGAGTTGTTTGGCTTCGAGCGCACGCGGGAGATCAGCGGGAAGCCGGCGGGCGAGATTGCCGCGGCGGCGCGGGGGTGGGGGCAGAACGACGACATCACGGTGGTCGCCGTCCGGAGAACTTCATGAAACCGCTTCTGTTATTGCTGATCGCCGTATCCAGCGCGAAGGCGCAGAGCCTGCCGTGGATCGACATCTCCGGCCCCTGGCGGATGATCGAAGCCGATGACCCCCGCTACAGCGCCGCCGATTTCGACGACGCCGCCTGGCAGATGTACCCTCTCCCTGGACCCAGTCTACGCTCGACGAACCAGCGAAGGCCGGACCACTACGTTTGGTTGCGACGCACGTTTGAGATACCGGCCGGTTGGGAAGCTACGCCGCTGGCGCTCACCCTGGGCAAGGTCTCGGAGAATTACCAGATCTTTCTGAACGGCCAGCTTATCGCCCAAGTGGGCAACTTCACCCGCGAATCCTCGCAGTTAGCCCGCCCCCGAACCTTCGATCTACCGGCTCTTCCCCCTGGCCGCACCACCATCGCGGTGCGGGTCTGGGTCGCCAATCTCCGCGGCTCAACGGCGTGGTTCCGGTATCCCGACCCAGGGCCCTACGTGGTTACCGCAAAATCGAACGCGCCTCTGGCGGCCGGGGCGGCGTACGTCGATGGCCTACGAGCCCTTCGCACGTCCGATGTAATTGCCGGGGTGGCCTTGTCCTCCCTGGCCCTGATTCTCTTCCTGATGTTTCTCAACCAGCGTTCGCAGCAGGAGATTCTGTGGCTGGCGCTCTATGCCGGCCTGCTCGCCAACCGTCGGCTGAACGTGGTCCTTTCGATCTCACTCGACTCAACCCCGTGGGATCAAAATTGGTTGTGGTCGATCAATGAAAACTTCACGTTCGGCTACATGTACCTGCTGGAATTTCTAATGGCCATTTTTCGCCTGCCCGGAAGAAAGTGGTTTCGTCTCGCCGGCTGGTCTTGCGTGCTAGCCCATGGCTGGACTGGTCAATACGGAACTCTCATCGTGCTTCAGATCGCGTTCCTTTTCGTATTGTTCTGGCTCACCTGGCGGAGCTGGCCGCGAACGATCACCGGCGCGTTGATTTTGGCCGGGACGTGGGCCATCGTGATCACCGAACTCCCAACGGATGGCAGCTTTTTCATTTCCTTGTACAGCCTGCCCTTCCTGCAACTCGGCCCCTACGAAGGTCCGCTCCACCCTTTCCTGACCTCCTGCCTGATTCTCGCCTTCGTGATCTTTCTAACGCACCGTGCCCTTTCCGACGGCGCCGAAAAGCAGCGGATGTCTAGTGAACTCGAAGCCGCGCGGACCATCCAAAATTTTCTCATCTCGAACGTGGCCCGGCCGGAGACGGAGTATAACGTAGAAGCGGCCTATCTCCCGGCCCAGGAAGTCGGCGGCGATTTCTACCAGGTGATCCCGCTCGAAGACGGGGGTCTGCTGATCGTGACGGGAGACGTCTCGGGGAAAGGGCTCAAGGCGGCGATGATCGTTTCGATGGTGGTGGGCGCGCTCCGCATAATCCCCGATCGCCGCCCAGGCGAGGTGCTGGCCGCGCTGAATGGGGCGGTGGCCGGCCAGGCGGACGGCGGCTTCGTCACCTGCGCCTGCGCGCGCTTCGATGTGGACGGAGTCGTGACGGTCGCCAACGCGGGGCACTTGCCGCCCTACCTGGATGGCGCGGAGCGCGAGGTGGACGCCGGGCTGCCGCTGGGCTTGGTGCCGGACGTTGTCTACGCGGAGTCCACGTTCAGGCTTGCCGGGGGCTCGTCGCTCACGTTTCTTTCGGACGGCGTCGTGGAGTCCGAGAACGCCAAGCGGGAGCTGTTCGGCTTCGACCGTACCCGTGAGATATCGACAAAGCCCTCGCAGGAGATCGCGGAGACCGCCAAGGCATGGGGGCAGAACGACGACATTACGGTGGTTACGGTGCGGAGGCGGTCGTGAGATTAGTCGAGACCGCGCGCTTGACCTCGATCCATCGATCCGGGTTGAGACGACCCGCTTGGCGAGTGAGCGACTTCCAGGCTACGATCCGCAGGTTGTCGCTGTAGGCGAAGTAATCCTTGGGCAAGGATTTCACTTCACCAAGCGGGACTTCACTGGCGATGAACTTGTGGAGGTAGGCATAGGCGTCATCGCGGCGAAGGAGCAGCACGGGCCGCCGTCCGGCGGGTTCCCGCAACTCCGCCCACCAGATTTAGAACTGTCTCACTCCTTCGTCTCCTCTGGAGAATCCCAAGAATCCGCATCGTCATTCGAATCGGGCTGCAGTCGATACGCCTCGCATATGCGTTCAGTCTCAGGTTGGAAGAGAGCGTCTTTGGCTGCTTTCCGGATGAAGTCAGCGCGCTGGCGCTTGGCTGCTGGCTCGATTATCTCGGCCCAACTCTCTTGCCTTTCCCGCCTGGGTAGAACGTCTGGGGGAACTCGCACAACCTGATCTCGAAGTCCGCGATTGGCCGACGATCACGGCACGCGCATCACTGATGCTATTATCGTGACATGTCTGTGCGAACTACAATTGTGCTGGAGAACGACGTCGTCGAGCGGCTTCATCAGGAGTCGCGATTGCTGGAGATTTCGTTTCGGGAGGCGCTCAACGGGGCGGTCCGGGAGGGGCTTTTGGCGGCCGAACAACGGCGACAGCAACCGGCGACGTTTCGCGTCGAACCGTTTTCGGTGGGACTTCGCCAAGGCTTGACCTACGATAGCGTCTCCGGCTTGCTCGCGATCGCCGAAGACGAGAGTGCGCGTTGATTTTATTAGATGCCAACATTCTGCTCTATGCCTACGACGACCGGTCTCCGCAGCACGCCGTGATCCGGGTCTGGCTGGAAAACCTGTTGTCAGGGCAAGAGGCCGTTGGTCTGCCTTGGCTTTCGGCCTGGGCCTTTGTACGCATCATCACCAACCCAAAAATCAATGCACAGCCGCTTGCGCCGGAACAAGCGATGTCTGTTTTGGGAAAGCTGCGGAACCATCCGCATGTGGCGATGGTGAATCCGGGACGGCACCATGCACAGTATCTGCTCGAGGAGATGCTGAGCGCCCAGGTTCAGGGCGCTCAGACGGGCGATGCGGCTTTGGCGGCGCTCGCCAGGGAGCAGGGGGCGACCCTGGCTTCGACCGATGCGGGCTTTCGCCGATTCCCCGCCCTTTCGTGGATCAATCCTATTACTTCGTCAAGGTATAGTTGACGTCGACCACCGTTTGAATCTCGACGGGATCTCCGTTGAGAAGCGTCGGCTGATACTTCCACTGGGCGACGGCTTCCATGGCGGAGCGAGCTAATTCAGCCGAGGGGGACATAGTTAGCGTCAGGCGGACGACGTCGCCTTCCTTGCCCACTATCGCCTCAAGCCGGACGGTGCCCTGGATTCCGGCCGCCTTAGCGTCCTTCGGATAGGACGGAACGACTTTTTGGAGCAACTTGGCGGCCTGAATCCAGGGCACCGTCCGGCTTGAGGCGATAGTGGG
>JBKJLJ010000385.1:0-2812 GCA_046597015.1 Bryobacteraceae bacterium | reverse complement strand
CGAGCGCCAGATGATCCACGAACACGAATCGATATCTTTACCCCATGCTCCATCGTCTTCTCCCCGTAACGTGCATCGCCATGATGCTGATAGCGCAGCCGGTGCCCGTCCGGTTTCTGGAGGTGACCAAGGCCGCCGGGCTCAACTTCGTACACAACAGCGGCCGGGCCGGCAAACGATGGCTCCCTGAAACGATGGGGTCGGGCGCGGCTTGGTTCGACGCCGACGGTGATGGCTGGCCGGATCTGTTGCTTGTGAACTCCAAAGACTGGACGCCGAAAGGGCGGAGCAGTTTGGGCGCGCTGTATCGCAATAACAAGAACGGCACCTTTACCGATGTGACGAAGGCGAGCGGCCTGGACGTAGAGATGTTCGGTATGGGCGTGGCCGTGGCGGACTACGACAACGACGGGCGCGAGGACGTCTACATCACCGCGCTGGAAGGCGACCGGCTGTTCCACAACGAGGGAGGCTGGCGGTTCAAAGACATGACCAAGGCGGCCGGGATTGCCAACGCGGACTTCGGGACTTCGGCGGCTTTCCTCGACTTTGATCGCGACGGGCACGCGGATCTTCTCGTCGCGAACTATGTGCAGTGGACGGCCAAGGGCGATCTGTTCTGTTCGATGGACGGCAATAGCAAGTCCTATTGCACGCCGGAATCGTACAAGGGCGTACCGCCGAAACTGTACCGGAATCGGGGGAATGGGACGTTTGAGGACGTTTCGAAGAAAGCGGGGATTGCGGAGGCGAATAGCAAGGCGTTGGGCATTGGGGTGTTTGACGTGAACGGCGATGGGTGGCCGGACGTGTTTCTGGCTAACGACACGCAGCCGAACCGGTTGTATCGGAACAACAAGAATGGGACGTTTACCGACATCGCGGTCTCGGCCGGGGTGGCGTTTAGTGAAGACGGGGTGGCCCGTGGCGCGATGGGTGTGGCGGCGGCGGACTACGACGAGTCTGGACGGGCGCACCTGGCGGTAGGGAACTTTTCGAACCAGATGCTCGGGCTCTATCACAACGAGGGCAATGGGCTGTTTGTGGACGAGGCGCCGCGTTCGACGGTGGGGCGTTCGAGCCTTTTGAGCTTGACGTTTGGGCTGTTTTTCTTTGACTACGATTTGGACGGGCGGCCCGATTTGTTTGCCGCCAATGGGCATATCGACGAGGAGATTGGCCGGGTGCAGCCGAAGATCCAGTTCAAGCAGTTGCCGCTGCTGTTTCACAACGACGGAAAGGGTAAGTTTTCGGACGTGTCGAAAGGGGCGGGGCTGACGAACGCTTACGTGGCGCGCGGGACCGCGTATGCGGACTACGATCGGGACGGGGACTTGGACGTGATTGTGACGAACAACCATGGGCCGGCAGTTTTGCTGAAGAATGAAGGGGGCAACGCAAACAATTTTCTCTCCCTGCGGTTGCAGGGGAAGAAGAGCAATCGGAGTGCGTTGGGGGCGGTGGTACGGATCGGCAAGCAGTGGCAGACGGTGACCAGCGGCACCGGCTATTGCAGCCAGTCGGACTTGGCGTTGACGTTTGGATTCGGGAAAGAAGCGACAGTGGCGAAAGTCGAGATTGAGTGGCCAAGCGGAGCGAAGCAGACGCTGACCAACGTCAAGACACGGCAGCACCTGGTGATCGCCGAACCGTAAGCAGAAGCCCCGAGGCGGCGACGATCGTGAAGAGGCCGACGAATCCGGCGCTATCTTTCGAGTAGCTGGCGAGCAACATGCCGATGCCGCCGGAGATGCCGCCCGCCATATTCAACAGGCCGGCGGCCCAGCCATGTCGACCGGGGCCGACCAAAGCGAACGCGGCGGCGAAGAGGTTCGCCATAACGAGTCCCGAGCCGAGGCCGAATCCGATGGCGGCGGCGATGGAGCCTTCGAGCGTCGGGGCGGCGAAAGCCAGGTAGCCGAAGATGGGGCTGAGCAGCATGCCGAGGGCGGCAAAGAAGAGGCGGCGGCCGGTGCGATCGCCCCAATAGCCACCGGCGAGAATTCCTACAAATGAACTGCCCTGCAGGAAGATCGTCCCGCGCCAGCCGGCTTCGGCCATCGAGAAGCCGAAGCGTTCGCCGAGGTGACTGGGCAGCCAGGCGTAAAGCATCCAGAGCACTCCGCAGTAACCGAAGAAAGTGGCCACGAGCCAGCAGAAGGTGGGCGACCAGATGGTGCCGACGCTGGAGGCATCGCGGTGGGTTCGTTCCGTACGGGGGAGGACGAACCAGAGGACGAAGGCGTAGGCGATGCCGGCGACGGCGAGGGTGGTGAAGCCGGTGCGCCATCCGGGCCCGTCAGCGCTCCAGCCTCCGTACCAGCCTCCGAGGGCTCCGCCGAAGATCTGGGCGCTCTGGTGAAGGCCAAGGGCGCGGCTGCGCGTTCCAGCGCTGTGGATGCTGGCAATGAAGCCGGCGGCAGCGGGGAAGTAGAGGGCCTCTGTTATGCCCATCACGCCGCGCCAGAACAAAAACGAACCCACGCCGGTGGCGGCGGAGGAGCCCCAGATGGCCAGGCTCCAGAGCAGCATGCTGGCAGCGATCAGGCGGCGTTTGTCGGTGCGGTCGGCGAGACGGCCGGCGAAGGGGAGGGCGAGGGAATAGCTCCAGAGGAAAACGGTTCCGACCCAGCCGAGTTCCGTAGCGGTGAAGCCCATCTCGCGGCGGAGGGCAGGGAAGATGGAGAAAGCGACTTGCCGGTCGATGTAGTTGAGGCAAAAGGCCACCCAAAGGAGACCGACGAGAGCCCACGCTTTGGTCATGCGATTTGCGGGATGGGCGTGCCGTATACGTCCGTCAGGCGCATCTCGC
>JBKJLJ010000047.1:0-3363 GCA_046597015.1 Bryobacteraceae bacterium | reverse complement strand
TTTTTGTCGAAGCGAAGACCGCCGCCGTGGGCCACGCTTTGGGTGGGCTTGGCGAGCATCAGGCTGCGGGCGGGCTCGGCTCGATTGAAGCGGCGACCGGAAAGGTCATAGAGCAGGGCTTCATAATCGAACTGGGGATCGTAACCGCGCAGCGAAAGTTTGAAGCCATTCTTGCCTTTAGCGGCGCCGTGGCAGGGGCCGGAGGTGCAGCTGGTCTTATTGAGAATAGGCGCAACGTCACGGAGGAAGGTAACGGAAGGGTCGGCCGCCGTGAGGGCGAAGGTGGCGCTAGCGAGCAGGAGCGGAAGCCGCATCTTTAGGTTTCTCCTCGGGGTCAAGGGCCGCAACCGTCAGGGGGAGCAGCGGGGAATAGATCTCTTGGGATTGGCCACCGGCCATCAGCCGGCCGACGACGCCGATGTTGTAGAGCGCTGGCAGGGTATTGCGGGTGGAGGTGACCATGAAGGTGCCGGTGGTTTTGTCTTTCTTATCCACTTCCATTTCGATGGCGCGGAAATCGATGAAGTTGGGTAGGTCGACGGCAACCGAATCGGGGACGGACTGGCCGCGTTCGCGAGTGGTCCAGCGCCAACGGAAGAGGTACTCGTAGCCCGCTTCTTTTTTGGTAGAACTTTCGAGGACGAGCGTAAGGTTAGCGGCCGTGGGGTCGGTGAGCGCGGCGGGGAGTTGATAGCCGAGCCAAGTTCCCGTGAGGGGGCGCTGGCGATCGACGACGCCCTGGGCCGAAGCACCGGTGACGCCGATCGAGTAGCCGAGACCGGTGGCGATGCGCTCAATCTTCGGCGTTTGCGGATCGGTCGAGACGACGCGGAAACCGAGTTCGCCGGAGTTGAAGTTGGCGTCGGCGGCGGCGGTGAGGGTGACGATCGCGCGGCGGCTGTTGGCGCGGTTGTTGGGGTCCGGGATCTCGTGGGGGACGTCGCCCCCGGCCATGGTGATCCCGGCGGGGAGCTCGATGGGTTCGACGCGCAGAGGGCCCGTATAGCCTCGGCGCACGATATTCAGAGCGACCAGGGCGGTGCCTCCAGCGGGAATGTTGATGAAGGGCGTCGTGATCTGGGCCTGGAAGTCGCTGCCGGAGCGGGATGCATGGAGGCGATAAGCGTAGTACGGGCCACCGCGGAGGGCGAGATCCTCGACTGCGAGGGTGATGCGGTTGACCCCATCGGGGACCTTGAATTGAAGAAAGGGATCTCCGAGAGTTCGGCTGCTCGCTTGGACAGCAGCTACGTCGACTGGAAGCGGCGCATCACCAGCCGAGACGAGTTTCTTGCCCGCCTCGTCGTAAATGGTTAACAGTCCGGAAAGCTTCGAGGTACCGAGTTCACGAGCTTGGAGTTCAAAAAGGAACTCCTCGCCGGGCTTGACGTCGAGCGTGTACTTGTCGACTTCAGCTGGTTTGGCGAGACGGGCGTTGATGGTGACCGGAAGTTGGAGCGCGCCCGAGACAGGCTCAGAGATTTCAGGGAATTCACCGACCGCGAAGGGCAGGGGCAGGGAGGGCGAATCGGCCAGATTAACGAAGGTCTGAGGGCCGGCGATTTTGGTGAGGTCCGCTTTAACCTTAACGTTGGCAATGGAGACTTCGACGGCTTCGCCGCGGCGGCCTCCCAGAGGGAAAATGTCGGCGGCGTAGGTATAGGCGCCGGTTTTGAACCGGTAGTAGTTTTGGGCTTGCGCCGAGAAGCGAGCGTCGTGGATTTCGACGTAATAGAAGCCTTCTTTGGGGAAAGTCATATCGAGTCGGGCGTCGAGGCGAAGCATTGGATCATCTTCACTGCGAGCGATCTGCTTCCCGGCGGAGTCGTAGATGCGGATGACAGGATCGACGGCGGAGCCGGCGCGACGGGCATCGACTTCGAAGACCCGGCGTTCCCCGGCTTTGATTTGCAGGCGGAAGACGTCGCGTTCCGGCCCTTGGAGAGTGCCATTGAGGGTGAGGGGCGTCGAGGGAAGGGTCTGTGCTTTTTCGAGCGAATCGTTTTGATGGGCGAGGGCTCCGGGGCGGCTTTCTTCTTCGGTCAGCTCGGGAAAGGAGCCGACGTTAAAGAGGAGGATGTTGGAGAAACCATTGGTGGCTTTGACGCGGAGCGGATAGACACCGACGGGCCAGTCGGCCGTGGGCTCAACGAGGAAGGTAGCGTAGCGGGACTCCATGCCGGGCTTGGTGGAGCCGAGCGGGGTGAACGTGGCGGGCAAGGACGAGATGATGGTGGCACCCTCGCCGAGGTTTTGACCGACGACGGTGAGTTCAAAGGGTCGACCCTTTTGTGCGCCTCGCGGTTGAAGTTCGGTAATGGCCGGCGGGGCGGCGACGAGGGCGGTAGCGATCAGGAAAGGGGCGAGAAGTCTCATGGAGTACCTGCCGAAAGCGGAACCGGAATGAAGGAGTGGAGAAGAGAGCAATCCTTGGTGCTGTAAAGGCGAACCTTGCCATCGAAGCCGCCGGTAGCGAGTTTCGTGCTGTCCGACGAGAAGGCAACGCTATAGATGCCGGCGGAGTGGCCGGTGCAGGAGGCCTTCTTTTCGCCGGTTTCGGGGTCATACAGGTTAACGGCGGCGGAGTTACTGGCCACGGCGATGCGCGTCGAGTCCGGGGACCAATCGAGCGCGTTGATGGGTCCGTCCTGACGTTCCAGCTTCCGGACGAGGGTAGTATCGTCCGCGATTTTCATGTTGCGGGGACGGTCCATCAGATAGATGTAGGGGTAACGCTCGACGCCGCCGAGGACGACGATGTCTTTCTTCGGGTGGCGGGCGATCGAGTTGAGTTCGCCCCGCAATAGGTTAATGTTTTCGAGGAAGGCACCCGAGCTGGCATCAATGAGTTTGGCAGCGCGGTCGCCGGAGGCGGAGACAAAGCGTTTGGAATCGACGCCGAAGACGGTGGCGAGAACCCAGTTTTCGTGGTTGCCGATTTTGTAAAGCTCTTTGCCGGTGGCGGTTTCAAAAACATGGACGGTGTTGTCGGCGCAGCCAACGGCGATCTTCGAAGAGTCTGGCGCGAGGGAGGCACCAAATACAGTGTCGTTCGTGAGGCGGGCGGAGCGGAGGAGTTTGGCCGTGGCGACGTCCCAGACTTGCACCTCACCAAACTGCGCGGGTGTGCCGCCACCGGCGATGAGCAACTTGCCGTCGGCGCTGAAGGCAAGCGAGAGAATCCGTTCAGCGCCTCCTGGAAGGCGGTGCAGGAGCTTGGAACCGTCGGCTTTATGAAGGAGAATTTCGCGGTTGCCAGAGACGGCTAGAGTCTGACCGTCGGGCGAGAACTTGAGGGCCGTAATGACAGGAGGCTGAAGGTAGACCGCCGCACTCGATTCGGTCGCGTCGGCGGGCGAATCG
>JBKJLJ010000872.1:0-3454 GCA_046597015.1 Bryobacteraceae bacterium | reverse complement strand
CTTATGCCTTTGAAGGCTATCGGGTTCGGTTGCTCTCGACAGCCCCCTGGGAGCGCCTAGCCGACCCGTTCGACGTCAAGGCGATTCGCATTACCAAGCCGTTCGACCCCAACGTGGAGCGCGAAAAAACGTTTTGGGAACGGACGAAAGAGAAGATCCCGTTTCTCGGCTCCCGTTAGCGGGCGAGTGCTTCGGCAATCGCTTTTTCGGCTAGCGGAGCCATGCGGGCATAGCCGGCAGCGTTCGGAATCAGGCCGTCGACGGTGTAGTCTTTCTTCATTGCCCGGCCTTCGACCAGCGCCCCGTAGTAGTCGAGATAAACGGCTCCGACCTTTTTGGCATAGTCTTTGAGCCAGCCATTTAGGCTGATGATTTTGCCAGCGGGCCGGCGGCTGGACATCTTCATGCTGAAACAGTCACAGACCGGGGTGACCGAGGCCAGGATGACGCGGATGCCGTGATGCTGGGCGAGTTCCACCATGGACATGAAGTGCTCCGCCATGGTTCCTTCCGTCGAGGGGCCCATAACGCTGGCGAGGTCGTTGGTTCCGGCTTGGATGACGACAACGGCGGGGTTGAGAGCGATGACGTCTTGGCGGAAGCGGACGAGCATTTGCGGCGTCGTTTGCCGGATGATGCCCCGGTTCAAGTACGGTTTCCCGGGGAAGAACTCCGGGCCCCAGTTTTCAGTGATCTCGTCGCCGAGAAAAACGACGCGGCCCGCTTGGGGCCGCAGTTCGGAATTTTCGCTGCCGTAGCGGGTGAGGCTGCCCCAGTCGACCAGAATGCGGCGGTAGGCTTCGAGGGCCTGGTCGATCTGTTCCGGGGTTGGTGGCTGGGCGGACGCCGGAGCGTCGCCCAGGACCAGCAGCAGCAGAGTCGCGACCAGTCTCATTTCTTCAAGCCGTAGCAGTAGATATGGCCGTCGTAAGTGTTGATGTAGACTTGGCCGTTCGAGAGGGCGATGCCGCTCCAATGGTTCCAGTTGGTGATCTCTTTCCCGCTGCTCCATAGCTCTTTGCCGGTTTCGGCATCGAGGACGTAGAGGACGGCGTGGGTGGAGAGCGGAATACGGCGTTCGATCCGGAAATCGAGGCCGACGTCGGGGAACGCCTGGGCCGTGTTTTCACCGCTGCCGTAGGCGAAGATCATGCCGTTGGCGATCAACGGCGGTTCCGCCTGGTTCATATCGCGAGAGACCCAGGCCGGTTGCAGCACCGGTTTGCCGTTGACGAGGTCCATTTTGAAGGCGGCGATCGCCCCCTTCTTCACGGGGCCGTATTCGAGAGGAGCCTTATATTTCGGGTGCTTCGCGCCCCAGAACGGGGTGAGGACCCAGCGGGTTCCTTTGGCGTCTTCCCAGGAGGCGAGCGAGCCCCAGATGCCGGCTTCTGCGAAGTCGACGATTTCGTTGCAGATGAGCGGGGTGCGGTAGGCGGCGGTGCGATGGTCGTCGCCGCCGATCGATTCGGTATCCATTAGATAGAGGCGGCATTCTTTGCTCGCGTCGATCATGTACTCTTTGCCTTTGTAGTCGAAGATCGTCGGGGTGACCTGCATATCGAGGTCGCGCTTCCAGAGCCATTCGGCGTTGGAGGGTCCGTAGTAGTCGACCAGTTCGAGGCCCTTGGTTTCCGGGTTCTGCTTCACGCCGATGATGCCGTTGCCGTAGACGCCGTTTTCCGGATCCCATTTGCCGTCGCCAGTGCCAGTGTACATGACGAGATCCTTGCTGACGGCGGGGCCGGAGCGCCCCCACATGCCGCCGCCGGCCGGGCCCCAACTGCCCACTTTGTGGGTGGCAAGGTCATAGGTGTAGGCCGTGTTCGGGTTGCCGCCGCAGCCCTGGGCGCTGTGGGTGTAGATGACGTTGTTGACGAGGTTCAAGGCGTAGGGTTTGCCGTTGGGCGGCATGAACTTCAAGGGCTTCGAAAGCGGTTCGCCATCGGCGGCGTTGAGGATATGCAGCCGGCCGTCCCACCCCGCGCCGTAGATCTTGTAGCTGCCGGGCTGCTCGCCAGGGCCGATGGTGACGTTCGCCGTCATCCCGCCGGGACACAGCACGCTCGGGCCGCGGCCTCCAGGCGTATCTTCAAAGGTGCTTTCCAGCTTACGATGCCACACCATCTCACCGCTCTTGGCGTCCAAAGCGTATACATTATTGGAGACGCCAACCTGGATCACCAGTTCTTTCGGGCCGCTCTTCGTGTTTACTTTGCCGATCACGAGCGGCTCCAGCAGCGAATGCATTTGGCGAGGCGCGTTGTCGAGCTTCTTCTTCCAAAGCAACTGCATACCCTTAACATTGGCTTTGGTCAGAATTGTTTCGTCTTTCTGCCAGTTGTTCCGTTTGGAGTCACCTCCATCGGTTAACCAGTCGGCAGCGCAAGCCAGTGAAGCGGCGGCAAGAAATAAAAGAGCGGGCAGGGATCTTCTCATAATGGAACGGCGTGTCTCCGAAAACCACACTATATCCCAAACTAGCCCGCTTGCGTTATATGATCTAGTTTCGATGTTCGAATTGGAGAAGATACCCTTGGTCCTGCGTAGAATCATTTCGCTTTCCGTGCCGCTGCTTTTGACCCTAACCGCCTTCACCGCTTTTGCCCAGCGGGGGCAAGGAGATTGGATGACCAGCGGCTTCGATGCCCAGCGATCCTTTTGGGTCCGCAATGATGGGAAGATTTCGACTCAATCGATGGGCAAACCTGGCTTCGAACTCGTATGGAAGGTGAAGCCGACCAACTCCGCCCGGCAACTGAATACACTTATGCCGCCGTCGCTCGTCGACTTCTTTATCGGTCATCGTGGCTTTCGCGCGCTCGGTTTCTTCGGTGGAAGCAATGACACGGTTGTTGCCTACGACCTCGACTTGGCCCGCACCGAATGGGCCAACAGCCATGCCACTCCCAGCGCGGCGAAGCCGGGCACGCTGGCCTGCCCGGGCGGGATGACCTCGGCGGTGACGCGGCCGACCGGTCTCGGCTATCCGCCCGTTCCGACCGGTTCCGCACCCGGTCGCGGCACTCCGGCCAAAGGCGGCGTCGGCGAGCCTTACGAAGGCGCCGTGACCTTGAAGCGCGACCCGACGCCTCGTCCCCAGGGACCGCGTCCGGTTCCCGCGGCCAAGCCCGCCGCCGGTGCCCCGAATCCTTTCTCCCCGCGTGTGCAATGGATCAACTCCTTGAGCGGCGACGGCAAGTTCCATTCGGTTTACTTGGGCAATGGCGAAGAGCCGGCCCCGGGTATTTCGTTTCTACCCGCTGGTGCAAACGCTCAGGGCCTGATTGTGGTCGATCGGTTTGCTTACGTCTCTACGACCAACAGCTGTTCCGGCGTCGCGAACGGCGTTTGGGCCCTCGGCATCGATACGAAAGACGTTACGAAGTGGACGACTCCCGCTAACGTGGCCGGTACGGTTGGTCCCGCAATCGCTCCGGATGGTACTGTGTAC
>JBKJLJ010000805.1:0-4279 GCA_046597015.1 Bryobacteraceae bacterium | reverse complement strand
GCGGAGATGATTAACGACGACCCGTTTATTGCCGCCGCTGGGCCGTTCGACCTGAAACGGTTTTCCCGCTACTGGCAGCGGGTGGAGCGGAAAGCGTTAGAGCTTTAGGAGCGTCCGGAGCTTCTTCGTTTGCACCCGGCTGACGGGGACTTCGGTGCCTCGCTTGTCGTCCATCTTCAGTTGGAAGCTGGATTTGAACCAGGGGATGACTTCCTTGATCCGGTTGGTATTGACGAGCCAGGACCGGTGCACGCGCCAGAAGGTTTCCGGGTCGAGGGTGGACTGCAACTCTTCAATCGTCTTGTAGGTGGATTCGCCCTCGATGCCTTGGCAGACGACGGTGATGAGGCCATCGTCGATGGTGGCGTAGATGATGTCCTGCGAGTCCACGATGAAATTGCGATTATCTCGGCGGACGAGGATTTTCGCGCGGACGGGCCCGGCCCGCACGATGGTGGGGGCTTCGGCCAGCAGTTTATGCCGCTCGGCGATGTTGCGGCGCGCCCTATCGATCGCGCTAGCTAATCGCTCCTTCTCGATGGGCTTCAGGAGATAGTCCATTGCCTCCAGTTGGAACGCTTCCACCGCATAGTTGTCGAAGGCCGTGGCGAGGATAAAGTGGGGAAGCGGAATGTTCTTTTCCCGGAGGCGCTTGATGACGCCGAGGCCGTCCAGGCCGGGCATCTGGACGTCCATAAAGACAAGGTCGGGTTCGATATCTTCGATGAGTTTGACCGCTTCGATGCCGTTCGCGGCGGTAGCGGCTATATCGATTTCCGGGAAGTCACGGAGCAGGAACGCGAGTTCATCGCGGGCCAAGGCCTCATCATCCACGAGGATGGTGGTGATGGTTTGCACGGGAGCAGTGACGCGACTTTGCATTCCGATGCTAGGATAGCAGGGCGGGGGAAAGTTTTTCGCTGCGCGTCTTTTTTACATGAAAGTTCTGGTTATTGGCGGCACGCTTTTCATTGGACGCTTACTGGTAACCGAGCTGGTGAAGGCTGGTCATGACGTCACGGTGCTGCATCGCCGCGCCACTCACGACCTGGGTTCGGTCGGTAAGAAGACCATCGCGAACCTGATGGCGGACCGGAACGATCCGGCCCAGATCCGCGCGGCGCTGGCCGGACAGAAGTTCGAAGTCGTCTTCGACAACGTCTATGACTGGGAGCGGGGAACCACGGCGGCTCAGGTGGAGGCGACGGCTTTGGCGGTGGGCGACACGCTGCAGCGGTACATTTTTGTTTCGAGCGTAGCAGCGTACGGCGAGGGACTGAACCACTACGAGGGCGACGGTTTGGCGCAAGAGAACCATCCGGATGCTTATGTGCGCAACAAAGCGATGAGCGAGCGGATGCTGTTTCGGCTGCACCAACGCTATGGGATGCCGGTGGTGACGCTGCGGCCTCCGTACATCTACGGGCCGGGAAATCCATTTCATCGGGAGTCGTTTTTCTGGGAGCGTTTCCGGGACAATCGCAAAATTGTGATTCCGGGCGACGGGCGCCGGTTGATGCAGTTCGTCTTTGTGAAAGATATGGTGACCGCCGCGATGGCCGCGATGACAACTCCGGCGGCGGTTGGGCACGCGTTCAATATCGCGAGTCCCAAGGCGATTACCCAGATAGAAACCGTGCAGGCGCTGGCCGAAGCGGCGGGCAAGAAGGACGTAGAGCTAGTCAAAGTAGCCCGCGAAAAACTGCTCAAGGCGGGCGGTCATCCGCTGGGGCCAAAGCTCTACTTCGGGTTCTATTTCGACCTGCCGCCGATCACCATGCTCGTGACGAAAGCGCAGCGGGTGCTGAAGTTCAAGCCGACAGAGTTCGGGGTCGGGTTGAAGGACACGTACAAGGCTTGGAAAGCGATTTCGGGAACGCTTCCGGTTCCTGATTACGCTTACGAAGACAGCGTTTTATAGGCTTCGTGGGCGGTATTGACGTGGATGGAGACGGTATCTTCGACGCGCCGCGCGTAACCGCCGGCGAGGGCGGTGACGGAGGGGATTCCCGCGCTTCGAGCGGCGGAAAAGACCACCGCGTCGCGGGCCGCTAGCCCGGCAATCGAAAGCGCCAGGCCGCCGAGTTGATCGTCGTAGTAAGGATCCGCGCCGGCGACGTAGAACAGCATATCCGGGCAGAACTCGGCGATGGACTTCGATACGGCTGGTTCGAGCGCGGCAAGATACTCGTCGTCCTCGACCCCATCGGGAAGATGGATATCGAGATCGGACGGGGGCTTTTCGGCGGGGTAGTTATGCAGTTGATGGATAGATAGCGTGAAGACGGTCGGGTCGCTCGCGAAGATGGCCGCGGTGCCGTTGCCGTGGTGGACGTCGGTATCGATAATGAGTGCTTTGCGGATGAGCCCACCGGCTTGGAGCTTGCGGATGGCGACGGCGACATCGTGGATGGCGCAGAATCCTTCGCCGTGGTTGGGAAAGGCGTGATGGAAGCCGCCGCCAATATTGTAAGCGGCACCGGCCTTGAGCGCTAGCTGAGCGGCCAAGATGGTACCGCCAGCGGCGAGCCAGAAGCCCCGTACCATGGCGGGGGACCAGGGGATTTCGAGGGTACGGATCTGTTGGGGGGTCAGAGTGCCGTCCCGCAAGGCGAAGGTCCAGGCGGGGGAGTGAACGCGGAGAATATCCTCATCGGTGGCGGGCTCCGGGGTATGGACGGGCAAATCGGCGAGGGCTTCCCGGATTAACCGATACTTCTGTGCCGGGAAGACATGGGCACCCAGATTGAGATCGTAATCGGGATGGTAGACGAGCGGGAGCATTAGGATTGCAGGGCAGTGACGAGGGAGACCGCGTAAATGTCGTCGGCAGAACAGCCCCGGGAGAGATCATTGACGGGTTTGGCGAGCCCCTGCAGAAAGGGTCCGTAGGCGGCGGCCCCGGCAAGGCGCTCGACCAGTTTGTAGCCGATGTTGCCGCTTCCGAGATCCGGGAAGACGAGGGCATTGGCCCGCCCGGCCACACGAGAACCGGGGGCCTTTCGTTCGGCGACCGAGGCGACGAGAGCGGCGTCTACTTGGAGTTCCCCGTCGATCTGCAAATCGGGGGCGCGCTCGGCGACGATGCGCACCGCTTCCTGCACTTTCGTCACCGAAGAGTGCTGGGCGCTGCCTTTGGTGGAGAACGAGAGCATGGCGACGTAAGGCTCTTCTTTCATCACGGCGCGGACACTGGCAGCGGTGGCAATGGCAATCTCGGCGAGTTGGACGGCCGTTGGCAGGGCGATGATGGCGCAGTCGGCGAAGGCGAGGACGCGATCGCGAGCGCAGACGAACATGACGCTCGAGACGGTGCGGACGCCAACCGCGGGGCCGACGCACTGGAGGGCGGCGCGGACGGTGTCCCCCGTTGTGTTAGCCGCGCCGCCAACGAAGCCATGGGCGTCGCCAGCCGCAACCATCAGGGCGGCGTAATAGAGGGGAGTGCGAGCTGATGCTCGGGCTTCGAGTTCCGTAGTGCCCTTAGCGCGACGGCGTTCGTACAGCAGTCGCCAGTAGCGATCGTCCTGGGGGCCGGAGACGAGGATCGGTTCGATCAGTTGTTCTTGCCGGAGACGGTCGGCCGCCTCGATGACCCGCGGGTCATCACCTTCCGGGAAGACAATTGTTCGAGTGGGGCGGAGATTTCGAACTTGCGCTCTTTGCTGCTCGAGGAATCGCTGCGCGGTAGCGGATAGGCTCATAGGCTATTTTCATTGTAGAGTGCCAGGAACGAAAGTAGACGTTGATACGTTTCAATTTCATGCGAACTTTCCTCGTCGTTTTCTACTTCGCAGTTGCCGTTTTTGGACAGGATCCGAAAGATATTTTTCGTCGTGCCGTGGAAAAGGACGAGCGAAACTACGCCGTACGGGATCAATACACGTTTCGGGAGGACTCCACCGTCGAGTTTTTCGATAAAGACGGCAAGAGTAAGTCCGTCCAACGGACAACGAAGGATGTGCTGTTCTATGACGGTACCCAACTCGAAAAGGTAGTCGCTCGGAACGGCAAGTCGCTCAGCGAGCGAGAACTCCGCGAGGAAAAAGACAAGATCGACAAGGAGATCGCGAAGATCAAGAGAGAGTCTCCAGCGGCCCGGGCTAAACGCCGAGGGGAATCCGCCACTGCGCAAAAGGAGGAATTAGAGGGACGGCGGCAAGTGCTCGAAGCGTTTGATCTCAAGCTGCTGGGCGACTCGGTGGTCAACGGCCGGCCGTGTTGGCTGATCCGCGGCGCGGCGCGGGAAGGCTTTAATCCGAAAGGGCGGCGGGCCGAC
>JBKJLJ010000800.1:0-9583 GCA_046597015.1 Bryobacteraceae bacterium | reverse complement strand
GATGATAATGTTCTTTTCCGGCAGAAATTCGGCGTAGGGGAAATCGGTGCCCAGCATAAGCAGGACATCCGCTTCCTGCATGGCAGTGAAGCCGGATTTCATGCCCAGCAGTCCGTTCATGCCGACCGCATACGGGTTGTCCTCCTTGTCGAAAAAGATTTTCCCGCGATAGCTGTAGCCCATGGGTGCGCGCAGTTTTTCTGCGAGAGCCTTGACCTGGCTTTGTGCGTGACGGCAACCGTAGCCACAGTAGATCATGATCTTTTTGTTCGAGTTGATCACCCCGGCGAACTCACTGTTTTCCTCTTTCGATGGGACGGTCAAGGAGCGCGGGAAGAAATTCCTTTCCCCGGTCGCGAGTTCAGGGGCGTCCGCTTCGGAAACATCTCCCGGGAGGCCGATCACCGCGACGCCACGCTTGCTGATCGCATGCTGGATGCCCGTTTGCAGGGCGTGGATTGCCTGCGTGGGCGTGTTCGCCATGAAGCAGTATTTCGAGCAATCGTCGAAGAGCTTGGTGACGTTAGTCTCTTGGAAATTTTCCAAACCGAGCTTGTCGGTGGTCACGGTTGTGGCGATGGCGATGACTGGGTTCCCGGCGCGGTTCGCATCGTAAAGGCCGTTGACGAGGTGGACATGACCGGGGCCGCTACTTCCCATGCAGCAGGCGATGCCTTCCAGCTCCGCTTCCATCGAGGCGGCATAGGCACCCGCTTCTTCGTGGCGGACGTGAATCCATTGCAGCCGTCCATCGCGGCGGACGGCGTCGTTGATGGAATTGAGGCTGTCTCCGGTGACAGCGTAAACCCGTTTCACTCCCACTTTCACGAGCATGGAGACTAGAACATCGGCGACACTTTCAGACATAGATTTCCTTTTGTGGTTAAGCGTTTGTTTACTTCACCGGCGGGATATTGGTCCCCACTTCAATGATGATGTGCTTCTTCGTCGGTTGCCACCCGTAGCGAATCCTGTTCCTGCGCGGTTAGATCTGGCAGATGACGGATGAAGGCGACGATTTTCCAAATCTCATCATCATTGTGCGTGGGACCGAAGGCGGGCATGGCCGTCATCCGGATGCCATGTTTGACGACCCAGAAAAGTTCTCCGTCCGGCGTGTCTCTCTCTGCCATTCCGAGCCAGGGCGGGGCCGGATTAGTCCCCTTGGATAACTCGCCGGCTGCCACGCTGGGCGCGCCATGGCAGATGACGCAATTCTCGCGATAGTGGTCAAGGCCCGTGGCAATAGATGCCGAATCGCCGGCATAAGGATTCTTTTCGTTAGGGGCGCGCCTTGCTACCGAACGATCCCGCCCCCACGGAGCGAGCGTTCGTTCAATGACGCCGGGTATTACGTCCGCTCCCATGTTGATCGCGCCCGTGGCCAAGATGAAAATCGGCACGAGAAGGGTGACTAGAATGCCGGCCATAAAACTCAACGCTAACATCCATTTGTTCTTCATCTTGTTCCTTTCCGCTTGCTGTTCACTGAGGGATTCTTTCGAAGAAGGAGGGTTCTGACAGGCGATCGGGTTAGTGGGTGGGAATTGAAGTACGTCTCCAAACCATCGACCAGGATCAGGTCCATTGTCGCAGCGAAGCGCAGAAGTTTGGGATCTTTTCGGGCAGCGGCATCCTTGATGCCGCCGATGGTGTGATCCAAGGCATCTCAGAACGTCTGGTCGGCGATCTTAGGTCCGATGGCAGACCACCACTTCGACGCTTCTTGCGCTGTGTTGGCGACTTCTTTCCAAGGCAGTGCCACTGCTATTAGAACGGCGGCGGTCAGAGGCTTAAGGAAGAGTTTTCTTTGTGTTTCGTTGATAATGGCTGTGCGGTTGGTGCTTGCTTCATCCACGGTCATTCTGCGGATGAGCCCTTTGGTTACGGAGTTCGATTCATTCATGGTCATGTTCTTTTGTTAATGGTTGTTGGGACAGTTTGGTGATTCGGAATTGATTCATAAATTACTCCATTTCCAATTCCGACTTTCCGGCAGGTCCTGGCCGTACGAAAGTGCGGGAGCGGCTCGTTCTTTTTCGGTGGGTTCATCAGTCATAATCAATTCCTCCCTGGAGTGACAAAGAAAAACGCCAGGCCGAACAACACATACAGTGCAATCAGCAGCAGTCCTTCGAACCAGGTCGTCTGGCCGTCCTGCGCGATGGCGTTGACCGCGAAAGCGACGGCCGCAATTGCGATCAGTTCCAGCGGATTGGCAAAAACGAGATTCATTGGATGGCCGATGAAAAAAGAAATCAGCACCAGCAAGGGCGCGATGAGCAGCGCGACTTGAATCGACGAGCCGACGGTGATGCTCATCACCATGCCCATTTGATTTTTACGCGCGAAATAAATTGCGGCTGCGTATTCCGCCGCATTACCCACGATGGCCAGCACCGTGATACCGAGAAAAAATGGCGAGACCGACAGTTGCGACGCTGTTTCTGCCAAAGCGCCCGATACTAATTCCGCTTCCACTGCGATGGCCGCCGTTCCCAGCGTCAGCACAGCGATGGATTTCCAGGCTGACCAGCTTGCTTTGACCTCTGATTCCTCGAATGCAAACACGTCGCGATGTGTGACCAGTGTATAGAGCAGATTCGCCGCATAGACGAAGATGAGCACCACCGAAACGCACAGGCTTAGTCGTTCGTCCAATTTTTCCGGGTGCGGCGTGGCAAAAATCCCTCGTTCGGTATAGTCGAACAGTGCAGGCAGCAACAGGGCGACCGTCGAAAGGATCAACAAGCTGGAAAGCAACCCGGCTCGCTCGCGCTTGAACGTCTGCTTATCCCGTTTCCAACTTCCGACCATAATTGCCAATCCAAGGCCGAGCAGACTATTGCCAATGATTGATCCAGTGATCTGCGCCTTGACGACTTCGGCTTTGCCCGCGAGCAAAACGCAGATGGCGAGAATCAACTCGGCCATGTTGCCGAAAGTCACAATCAGCAATCCACCGATAGCTGGACCGGCGCGATGCGCGAGCTGTTCCGTGGCCTGCCGGATCAAATTCGCGAGCGGAATAATGGCAAGGACTGCCGTCGCAAAAATCCACAATGGCCCAGCGTGAAATCCATAAGCCAGCGCCAGTGAAACGGGGATGAGCAGAAGCATCAGTTTGATGAGAGTCATGGCGTTTTTCGATTCACATTTTCGCTCCCTGGTTCTCTGGATCGCGCTTGTTCTTGCTCATTTCGTTCCGATCAGTACGGTGCAACGTTTTTGCGAAGTCGAGCCTGGAGTCAACAAAAAAAGCCGACGCAGCCGAACACTTGTCGTGTTCAATTGCATCGGCTTACCGATTAGCGAGTCTCCCGGCCTGTGCCGAGTTGCCCTTTATCCAGTCATCCGAGGTATTTGTGATGCTGCCGGGAGGCGATTGATTGAAATCTCCCGACACGTTTGATTTTAGTGTTTCCCGGTTGGCTCAACAAGCCGATGGCCGAAATATTCGCGGTGCTCCATTCGTTCCGAAAGTCATGGTCTTCTTCACAACATGTCCATGCTGTTAACACGGTAGACGATCTCGGCGATTACGCGTTCTTCATCTGTTCGAATGACACGCACGGCACCCCGGACGAATATGTGGGTGTTTTCGATGGAGACGAACTGCTCGGCCGGTGTTTGGGCCAGCAGCACACCGCCGATCTTCAGAAACAACGTCGTGATCGAGTTTGCTCGCTTCATTGGTTCTCCCTCAGCACTGTCTGCCTTCGTCCTGTCAACCCAGCACGACGCGCACTTCATGCACTTGCCCGTCATCCCGCAGCGGCACCGCGCCGCTTGGTATCGGCTGCCCGTCCACCGTGACCGACCGGACGCCACGGCCAGCACCGGCTGGGTTCTGCACCTGGATCCGGTAGGTCGCGGACCGGTGGCAGTAGGTGATCTCATACTCTGGCCAGTTCGCTGGGACGCACGGCTCGATGCGAAGCATATCTCCCGTTCGACGAAATCCGAGGATCGCCTCGATCGCCACGCGGTACAGCCAGCCGGCCGAGCCGGTGTACCACGTCCAACCGCCGCGGCCGGTGTGCGGCGGAGCCCCGTAGACGTCGCCGGCCACTACATACGGCTCGACCTTGTAATGCTCTACGTCTGCCGGCGTGGTGGCGTGGTAGATCGGGTTGATCAGGTTCCACAATTCCAGCGCCCTGTCGAAACGCCCTTGCAGTGCCGCCGCCAGCACGACCCAGGTGGCAGCGTGGGTGTACTGGCCGCCGTTCTCGCGGATGCCCGGCACGTAGCCCTTGATGTAGCCTGGCTGGAGAGTCCCCTTGTCGAATGGCGGAGCGAAGATCTGGATCAGCTTGTCATCGGGATGCATCAGACGCACTTCGACTGCGGCCAGAGCTTGAGTCGATCGCGCCGTGTCTGCGGCGCCGGAGATCACTGCCCAGGCCTGGGGGATGGCAGTGATCTGGCACTCATCGTTCTGGGCCGAGCCGAGAGGCGTGCCATCGTCGAAGTAAGCGCGGCGATACCACCCGCCGTCCCAGGCGTGCGCCTCGAGTGCAGCCCGCAGGTTCTCGGCCCGCTCCAGGCACCAGGCTGCCCGTGGCGCGTCGCCGCGCCCAGCGGCCAGTTCCGCGAATGCCTTCAGCACCGTGACGAAGAACCAACCGTTCCAAACGCTCTCGCCTTTGCCACCGACGCCGACCCGGTTCATGCCGTCGTTCCAGTCCCCGGTCCCGATCAGCGGCAGGCCGTGCGTCCCGAGGCGGTAGCCGTGCTCCAGCGCGCGCACACAATGCTCGTAGATGGTCCCCGTTTGCTCACTGACAGTCGGCAGGCCGTAGTCCTCCTTCTGATCAGGCCGCAGCACGGGGGACTTCAAGAACGCGACCAGCTCCTCGAGCAGTGCTGCGTCCCCGGTTACAGTTACGTAATGATGCACCGTCAGCGGCAGGAAGTACAGATCATCGGTGATGCGGGTGCGCACTCCGCGGCCGGACGGTGGGTGCCACCAATGCTGCACGTCTCCCTCCTCAAACTGCCGTGAGGCCGCGCGCAGGATCTGGGCCCTCGTCTCTTGCGGGGCACTAGTGACCAGGGCCATGACATCCTGGAGTTGGTCGCGAAAGCCGTAGGCACCACTCGATTGGTAGAATGCCGACCGCCCCCAGACCCGGCATGCCAACACCTGGTATAGCAGCCAGCGGTTGAGCATCAGGTCCAGCGCAGGGTCGGGAGTTCGCACCTGGACGGCCCCCAGTATCCGGTCCCATAGTCCATGGACGGCCCGCAACGCCGCATGGGCCTTGCCGAGTGCAGTATAGGTCGCGACCAGATTGCGCACTTGTTCCAGTGTGTCTGCTTGTCCCAGGACGAAGACAACTTCCTCCGTATGGCCGGGCGCCAGAGTGAAGGCAGTCATTAGTGCAGCACACGGGTCGAGCAGCGGCCCGGCGCGGCGGGATAGCTCGGCGCGCATGAGAGCGGCGGGAGCAGACAGGGAGCCGTTGCGTCCCAGGAATTCGGTCCGGTCGGCAGTTGCGGAGTGCGGTCGAGAACCGATCCCTGCGAACGCAATCCGGCCGGCAAAGTCGCCAGCCCAGGCGCTGCGCGCCAGAACGGCGCCGGCTTCCGCGTCGTACTCGCACACGACTTGCAAGGGAGCATTCTCCCGGACCTTTCCCAGCACCCACTCGGCGTAGAACGTGGCCGACAGCCGTCGGGGCCGGTCGCCGTGATTGCTCACGCGCAGATGCACCAGCTTTACCGGGTCGTCGGTCGGCACCAACACCAGTAGTTCCTGCTCCAGGCCGTGGCTGTCGCCAGTGTATGAGGTGTAGCCCTGACCGTGGCGAACGCGCACCGCCGACTCGGCGCCGGCCGGTAGCGGCGTCGGCGACCAGACCGCGCCACTCTCCTCGTCGCGCAGGTAGACCACCTCGGCGGGCGAGTCGGAGACCGGATCGTTGTTCCAGGGAGTCAGGCGGTTCAGCTGACTGTTGCCCGCCCAGGAACATCCCAGGCCGGCCTCCGTCACCAGGCAGCCGAAGCGGGAGTTGGCGAGTACGTTGGCCCATGGGGCGGGAGGCAGGGCCGAGCGGCGGGACGTGCCGTCGGAGGTCGAGCCATCAATCACGATTACGTATTCGCGACCATCCGGCGTAAAGCCGCCGTGTCCATTCCAGAACAACAGATCCGTGGGTGGTGCGGCCGCTTGGCGCTCGGTTTCTGAAGTGGCCGATGGAGCCGTCGCCGAAAGCAACGGCGGTAGAGAATTCGGTTCCGGCCGGTGCTGGAGTTGGTCGCCCAGCGTGCCGCAGTCGCCGCCGAGAACCACTCGGGCCGCAGCGGCAAGAAGTACGGCATCTTCCTTTGGGACGTTTGCTGTGGACAGGCTGAACACGCCACCGGGCTTGCCGAGCAAGGCGCCCGCGCGGCCGGCCTGCAGGTCGGCCTTGAACTGAGCGACTGTATCGCCGGAGCGCTCATCTAAGACGACCAAATCCACATTCAGGCTGCGGCGGCTCGCATAGGCATGCCAACGCACGAGTTGGTGGACCAGGCGTTCGTCGCCAGCCGTGGCAACAATCGCCAACACGATAGGGCGGTCGCCGGAGATGGCGTGCCGCCACAGACCCGGTTGCCCGTGCCGGTTGGCGGCGACGGCGTCGGGCCGACGCAGCGCAGGGCCCGTGTAGATCACTGCTCCCGCCAACCGATTAAAAAGGACAAGCTCTTCCGACGTCAGTTCCAGTTCCCGCAACTCGTTGGCACTGGACTCTCGGGCAAGGTCGAAGGCACGGTCAGCGGCGGGTAGTTCTCGAAAGTGCTCGGCCAGCGTGGTCGCCGCCTCCCGAGTCACAGCCGCCCCCGTGACGAACGCGACGCGCGCCGTGCCACCCGCAGCAAGGTGGACGCGCCGCCGCAGACTAAAGACGGGATCGAGCACTGGGCCGGTAGCTCCGGACAGTCGAGACCCGGTGTCCAGCGCGGCAGGGTTGGCCGGCGTCCGACCGCGGCCCAGAAAGCGAGCCCTGTCGGTCTCGTACTCCACCGCGCCGCTCACCGTTCTGTCAACCGCCGTGACGTGGATCGCCCAGACCGGCTTTTCGTCGGCGTCCCGCGGTCGGCGGCGGACGATCAGAGCAGCCTGGCCGAGCAGAAACTCCGTCTCCAGGAACAGCTTTTCAAAAGCCGGATGAGCCTGGTCCGCGCCGCGGTTGTTCAGGCACACCTCCGCATAGCTGGTCAGATCGAACTCTCGCGGCTGGGAACCACGGTTGACAAGCGTGACCAAGCGCACTTCCGCGTCCTGATCCGGTGCAACGCAGATGGACAGACGTGTCTCGATATCGGCGTCCTGGCGGCGGAACTCGGCCCGATCGTCATGGAAGGCGACTTCGTATTCATCGACCGCTTGCGACAAGGGTTGCGTGCCGATCGACCAACGCGTGCCGTCGGTGAGATTGCGGACGTAGATGAATTGGCCCCAGCAGTCGCGGGTAGCGTCCTCCCGCCACCGCGTCATGTCCATGTCCCGCCAGGAACTGGACCCCGCACCGGCGGCGGTGATCATAACGCTATACCGTCCGTTGGACAGGAGCGCAACGTCCGGGACAGGCGTGTCGGTTTTTGGAAGGGCCGTTCCCCGAGCCGTGAAGGCTCGGCGGCTGAGTTGATCGGCGGCAGTGGTCATACCTTCACCTTTGCCTTATCCGAGGATTTCGGTTGCTGCTTCCCCGTCCCCAGAGCATCGCCGACGATCGTCTGCGCTTCCTCCAGAATCCGGCGCAGATGATCGGCTCCCTGAAAGCTCTCCGCATAAATCTTGTAGATGCTCTCAGTCCCTGACGGACGCGCTGCGAACCATCCGCTCCTGGCCATCACCTTCACCCCGCCGATGGGAGCATCGTTGCCCGGCGCATTTGTAAGGACCGTCTCAATTTTTTCGCCCGCCAACTCGGTAATCTTGACCTGCTGGGATGAGAGTTTCGCCAACAGCTTTTTTTGATCCGGCGTGGCTGGTGCCTCGACGCGGTCGTAAACAGGCTCACCGAACTCGCACGTGAGGTCTCGGTAGATCTCGCCGGGATCGCGGCCCATCCGGGCAGTAATTTCCGCCGCCAGCAAAGCGGGGATCATGCCGTCTTTATCCGTCGTCCAGACGCTGCCATCCAGTCGTGCGAACGATGCTCCCGCGCTCTCCTCTCCAACAAAGCCCAGCGAGCCATCGAGTAAGCCATCCACGAACCATTTGAAACCGACGGGCACCTCGTAAAGCCTTCGGCCAAGCTTGGCGGTGACGCGATCGATCATCTGGCTGCTCACCACGGTTTTGCCGACCGCGGCCTCTTTGCGCCAGTTCGGCCGATGTTGGAAGAGGTAAAAGATGGCAACGGAAAGGTAATGGTTGGCTGGCAACAGTCCCGCACTTTTGGTTACAATTCCATGCCGGTCATGGTCCGTATCGCACGCGAAGGCGATGTCGAATTGGTCCTTCAGGCCGATCAACCGCTGCATCGCATAGGACGAAGAGGGATCCATGCGGATCTGGCCATCCCAATCCACCGTCATGAACCGGAAGGTGGGATCGACCGCCTTGTTGACGACCGTGAGGTTCAGCCCATAGCGTTCGGCGATCGGCCCCAAATAATGAACTCCTGCGCCGCCGAGCGGATCGACCCCCAGGCTGAGCTTGGAGTCACGAATCGCTTCCATGTCGATCACGTTGGCAAGATCGTTGATGTACGCACTACGAAAGTCATGCCGATGCGTCGTCGAGGCGTGAAGAGCTTTTTCATAGGGGAGCCGCTTCACGCCTTTCAGCCCCGATCCAAGAAACTCGTTCGCCCGAGCCTGGACCCAATCGGTGATGCCGGTCTCCGCCGGGCCGCCGTGCGCCGGGTTGTACTTGAATCCGCCGTCATGGGGCGGATTATGCGATGGCGTGATCACGATGCCATTGGCCCGACCTGCTTTCCGCCCGCGGTTATGCGTCAGAATCGCATGGGATACTATCGGGGTCGGAGTATATTCATCCCCTTCCGCGAGCATGACTTCGACACCGTTGGCCGCCAGTACCTCCAGCGCGCTGGCCACAGCCGGGACGGAGAGAGCGTGCGTATCCATGCCCAGGAACAACGGGCCGTCGATCTTCTGCTGCGCCCGGTAGAGGCAAATCGCCTGAGTGATAGCAAGGACATGCCATTCGTTGAACGCTGTATCAAATGCCGAACCGCGATGTCCCGAGGTGCCGAAGGCAACCCGTTGCGTCGGCACAGAAGGGTCCGGCGTCTCAGTGTAATAGGCAGAGACGAGCCGAGGCACATTCACCAGGATGTCTGCTTCGGCCGGTTTTCCCGCAAGTGGACTCACTTTCATTGCACGGGCCCTCCTCGCTGTGACGACATCTGTTTGAGTTTTCGGTAGCGCCGGATCAGCGTGTTCGTCGAACTATCGTGCTGGAGTTGGGGCTCGTCCGGGCTCTCCAATTCGGGGATCATACGCTGCGCGAGGACTTTGCCGAGTTCGACACCCCATTGGTCGAACGAGTCGATATTCCAAATGACGCCTAACACTGCAACTGTCGATGCGCCGAGGAAATTCGTGTTCCAGATTCCAG
>JBKJLJ010000748.1:0-3334 GCA_046597015.1 Bryobacteraceae bacterium | reverse complement strand
TTCTGCCGGGTGCTTTTCAACACGAACGAGTTCTTATACACACCATGACGCGACGAGACTTACTTTGGAACGTAGGCGGCGGGGCCGCCGGGTTGGCGCTGGCGCAACTGGTGCAGGGCAAGGGGACGCACTTCGCGGCCAAGGCGAAGCGCTTGATCCTGATCTTTTTGCCGGGCGGGTTGAGCTCTGTAGACACTTACGACTACAAGCCGGAACTTGTGAAGCATCACGGGAAGGAGACGCAGGGGGCGAACACGATCACCCCGTTTTTCGGCAAGCGCGGGACGGTGATGAAGTCGCCGTGGCAGTTCGCTCAGCACGGCAAGAGCGGGAAGTGGGTGAGCGATTTGCTGCCGCATTTGGCGGGCTGCGTGGACGATACGACGTTTCTGCACTCGATGGTGACGCGGTCGAATGCGCATGGGCCGGCGCTGTTCCAGATGTCGACGGGGTTCATTTTTCAAGGGTTCCCGTCGATTGGTTCGTGGGTGAGTTACGGACTGGGCAGTGAGAACGAGAACCTGCCTTCGTTTGTGGTGCTGCCGGATCGGCGCGGGCTGCCGCCGTGCGGGGTGGCGAACTGGGGGAACGGATTTTTGCCGGCGGTGCATCAGGGGGTGGCGTTCGGGAACCAGGAGCAGCCGATTGCGAACTTGCGGCCGCCCGCGGCGGTACCGGCGAAGGCGCAGGCGGCGAGCTACGATTTGCTGAGCCAGTTGAATGAAGAGCACGCGGCGGCGAATCCGGGGGAGGATGCGCTGGTGAGCCGGATTCGGGCGTACGAGTTGGCGGCGAAGATGCAGTTGGCGGCACCGGGGGTGACCGACATCAGCGGCGAGAGCGCGGCGACGCGGGAGAGCTATGGGCTGAACGACCCGGCGATGCGGGATTACGGCTATAACTGCTTGCTGGCCCGGCGGTTAATGGAGCGAGGCGTGCGGGTGATCCAGATGTACAACGGCGGGCACTTTGGGGCACCAAGGGTGAACTGGGATGCGCATGAGGACCTGGTGGCGAACCACGGGAAGAACGCGCGGATTCTGGATCAGCCCACGGCGACGTTGCTGAAAGACTTGAAGCAGCGGGGGATGTTGGACGATACGCTCGTCGTCTTTACGACCGAGTTCGGACGGCTGCCGATCAGCGAGGGCCTGGGTGAGGGCGGGCGGGATCATAACCCGGAGGGGTTTACATCGTGGATGGTGGGGCCGGGGCTGAAGAAGGGCTTCAGCTATGGGTCGACGGACGAGTTGGGGTACAAGGCGTCGGATAATCCGGTGACGTTATACGACTTCCATGCGACGATTTTGCACCTGATGGGGCTGGACCATACGCGGCTGAGCTGGTATCACAATGGGCTACAGCGGCGGCTGACCGATGTTCACGGCAAGGTGATTACGCCGCTCTTCGCTTAGACAGCAGCCAACCGGCGGCCACAACCAAGGCCGCCCCTGCGACTTCGGCGCTATAGTTAACGACAATTGATGGTCGAAAGGTCGCCACGAAGACCGGGTCCGTAACGATCATCTCGGCACCCACCCGGCCCAGGATGGCGGCGCCAATCCAGACGATGATCGGGTACTTGTCCATGATGGTCGAGAGCAGATTCGAGGAAAGCACGACCAGTGGAATGGAGAGGCCGAGGCCGAAGATCAGCAGGAATAGGCTGCCTTTAGAAGTTCCCGCGACGGCCAGAATGTTGTCGAGAGACATGGTGAGATCCGCGATGAGGATGTACCAGATGGCCGACATAAGCGTAGTGGCCGGCGTGCCCCCGGCGGCGTTTTCGGCGGCGTCGGTGAGTAATTTAATCGCGATCCAGAAAATCAGGATCCCCCCAACCAGCTTCAGCCAGGGGATTTGCAGCATCTGCGCGGCGAAGAAAGTGAGCCCGATGCGGAGGACGACGGCGAAGCCGGCGCCGATGCGGATGCCCAGCTTGCGCTCGCGCTCCGGCAGCGACTTCACGGCCAGCGCGATGACGACCGCGTTATCACCGGCCAGCAGGAGGTCGATGAGAACGATGGCAAAGATGTCGAGGAGAAGTTGGAGCGAGAGTTCCGGCATGCAGGAGCTGGCATTTCGAAGATAGCACGCCGGTCCACCGGGTTACCGCATCTACTTACGCGTATGGCATCGAACTGGATGAAACGTTGGCTGTTGGCAGCCGGGATTTACAACATCGCGTGGGGACTGCTTGTGGGGCTTTGGCCTAGCCTGATGTTCGATTGGGCTGGGATGGCCCGGCCGAACTATCCGGAGCTCTGGCAGTGCATCGCGATGATCGTGGGTGTGTACGGAGTGGGCTATGCGCTGGCTTCGCTCGACCCGTATCGGCATTGGCCGATCGTGCTGGTTGGCTTTTTGGGGAAAGTGTTTGGGCCGATCGGGTTTGTGCAGTCGGCGGTGGAGGGGCGGTTCACGTGGTGGTTTGGGGTGAACAACATTACGAACGATTTGATTTGGCTCGTGCCGTTTTTCCTGATTCTGAAGGGTGCCTGGACGGACGCGGGGCCGGTAGGGGATTTGGGTTCGTTTTTGCGGGGCCGGAACGCGTTGGTCGTGTTTCTGCGTCATGCGGGGTGTACGTTTTGCCGGGAGACTCTCGCGGACTTGAGCCGGCAGCGGAAGTAAATCGAAGCCGACGGGACGAAGATCGTGCTGGTGCATATGGGTGGGACGGAGGAGTTTTTTGTGCAGTACGGGATGGCGGATGTGGAGCGGGTTTTTGATCCCGAGCGGGGTTTCTACAAGGCATTTGGCTTGCGGCGGGGGACGTTGTGGCAGTTGTTAGGGCCGGGGGTGTGGGCTCGGGGGCTGGCAGCGTTTCGCAAGCATGGAGTGGGATTTCTCGAGGGCGACGGGTTTCAGATGCCGGGGGCGTTTCTCGTCAAGAACGGGAGGATCGTAAAGGAGTATCGCCACGCGTCGGCGGGTGACCGGCCGGACTATTGCAACCTATCCTAGAGATATGGGATTTGCAGGTTTGCGGGTGCTCTCGCTTGAGTCGCGGCGGGCGGCGGAGATGGCGGTGTTGATCGAGAAGAACGGGGGCGTGGCGACGGTGGCCCCTTCGATGCGGGAGGTGCCGCTGGCGGAGAACCCGGAAGCGTTCGCGTTTTTCGATAGGCTGCGGGCGGGCGAGTTTGAACTGGTGATTTTGTTGACGGGGGTGGGGACGAGGGCGCTGGATAAGGTGTTGAGCACGGTGTGGCCGGAGGGGGCGTTGGCGGCGGAGTTGCGGAAATTGCCCGTGGTGGCGCGGGGGCCGAAGCCGATGGCGGTGTTGCGCGAGTGGGGCGTACCGGCGGCGGCGATGGCGCCGGAGCCGAAC
>JBKJLJ010000594.1:0-7776 GCA_046597015.1 Bryobacteraceae bacterium | reverse complement strand
TTCCGACGGCGAGGAAATCTTGAGATATTTTGGGGCTCTAGACATCATTGAAGACCCTTGTCCGGACCTCGTCCTGCTGGACTTAAATATACCGAAGAGTAGCGGGACAGAGGTCTTGCAATGGATGCGAAAAAGCGTTCGGTGCCAGGAACTGCCGGTCATTCTCTTGACCTCGTCGGACAGTCCTCGAGATAGAGAACAAGCCGAGAAGCTGGGCGTGGCGCATTATTTCCGGAAGCCAACAGACCTGGATGAGTACATGAAACTGGGGCCGATTGTGCTGCAAATGCTGTCCCACGACCGTTGCGAGGAAGGTGGTGGACCTCCCTAAAGGCGTTGTGGCATCGCCCGGCAGACGCAGGCACTACCTGGGTTCGGCCAGCATGGCCTTAAAAAGCTCGCCGAGTTTCATGAATTCCTCGAGCTGCGACGGTTTGCGCATATACCGTGAGATTCCGACGGCGGCGGCGGATTCTCTGTCCTTCTGGTTATCGGATGAGCTCAGGATGAGGACCGGGATTCTACTGCAGCCTGTACTCATGCGCAGATGCCGCAAAACTTCCGCCCCCGAACGCCGCGGCAAGTTCAAGTCGAGAATGACGAGCTGCGGGCAGGCTGCGCCGCTCTCGTCAACCCGATCGAAGAAGGCGATCGCCTCCTCGCCGTCACGGATCACGTCGAGCTCACAGCGCACCGCGTGTTCCTCGAGCGCCTCCCGGACGAGCCGAGCATCGGCGGCGTTGTCTTCGATCAGCACGATCACGGGGATAACTTCGTCTGTCCGCTTCGGTTCAGTTTCCTTTGGCCGCAGGGACGGTAAAGAAAAACGTTGAACCCCTGCCCGGCTCAGAATCAATCCAGATCCGGCCTCCCCCCCCTTCCACGATGCGTTGGCAAATGGCCAGACCCATTCCGGTGCCGGGAAACTCCGAGCTTGTATGAAGTCGTTTGAAGAGGCCAAAAATTTGCTCCTTATACTTGGAATCGACGCCCATCCCGTTGTCCCGGATGGAAAGTTCCCAATACTGCCCGTCCCGCTTGGCGCCAACATGGATGATCGGCGGGGCTTGACCGTGGTAGCGAATGGCGTTCGCTATTAAATTCTGAAAAAGCTGTTCGAGCTGAAACTCGTGAATCCTCAGCACCGGTAGCGGATCGTACGTGATCGTCGCCCCATTGTCCGAGATCGCCGTCCTAAGGTTGCCGAGCGTGCGGAGCAAACACGCGGTCGCGTCGATATCCCCCGGATCTTCCTGATCGATCGCGGCGCTCTGAGTAAACGTGCGAAGGTCGTGCAGCAGTTGTTCCATGCGCGTAGCGCCCTCGACGAGATAGCCGATGAATTCGTCCCCGTCGCCCGCTAGCTGGCCGCCATAGCGCTTCTGCAACAGGGCGCTGTACGCCAGCACCATCCGTAGGGGCTCCTGCAAATCATGGGATGCCGAGTACGCGAACTGCTCCAGGTCCGCGTTGGCCCGGGTCAGCGAATCGTTCGCGGCCTTCAACGCTTCTTCGCTCTGGATCCGCTGCGTGATATCGCGAGCCACCTTGGACGCGCCGATAACGTTTCCCGCCGCATCGGTAATCGGGGAAACCGTCAGGGCAATCGTCAAAATCCTACCGTCCTTCGTCTGGCGTTTCGTCTGGTAGGGGTCGATGCGTTCCCCCCGCCGCAATCGCTCCAGGATGTCCGAAATCTCATCGATCTGGTCCGGCGGGGCGAGCATACGGATCGGCTTTCCAATCGCCTCCTCCGCCGTGTATCCGAAGAGGCTTTCTGCCCCACGATTCCAACTACGAATAATACCGTTGAGATCTTTGCTCAGAATGGCATCGTCGGAGGATTCCACGATCGCGGCAAGTCGCTTCTGCAGTTCCGCGGCAAGCCGCTCCGGGGATAAATCGCGGGTGAGACAGCGCGTATGAATGAACTTCCCATCCTTGCGATACACGCTCGAATGGATCGCGACAGTCAGAATCGCCCCGTTTTTACACCGTAGGCGGGCCTCATAGTTTTGCAGCACTTCGTCGTTTGTTAGGCGGCGCAAGATGTCTGCGATCACCGGCTCGTCGACGTGGAACTCCGCAATGTTATGACCAATGTATTCGTCCGCGCTATAGCCGAGCGCGCGCAACTCCGCTTGATTGGCCCGCAGGATCGTCCCGTCAGGCCCCACCCAGTGCATGGGGACGCTCGCGTTCTCTAGAAAATCGCTGAGCTCCTCTGTATGGTCCGCGAGAAGCTTTTGCTCTGTGATATCCCGGCAGGTCACGATCGTGCCGTGCTCATACGATCGGGCTTGAACCGCGATCCAACGCCCGGAACCCGTCTCCAGGTCGAGATCCAACGGCGTACGCAGCGAAGCGAGCGCTCCCGAGGAGGCAGCGTCCAACTCACCAAATACGGTCGCGAAAGGACGCTCTAAAAGTGGCTCCGGAATAAGGAGCGAAGCCTCCGCGTTCGCATACGTGATCTTGCCTTCCGCTAACAAAAACACGGCATGCGGCCACGCGCTGAGGGCCTGTCGCAGCATTGGCTCCTCTCCTCGCCCGGCTCCATTTCCCGGGTCCGTCACCCCCTTACTGCCCCCCCCCAGCCTTCATCGTTGCTCCTTGGGGTCCGGCTACCCAGAATTTCTTTCACGAGACCGCCCAGTTCCAAAAACTGCTCCAACTTGTTCGGCTTTCGGAAGAAGTGAACAATTCCGTCCCTTTCCCCCTGCTGCAACTGCCAGGGAGCGTCCGAAGAGCTCAAGACGATCACGGGCGTTCGACGGCAACGCTCGCTGACCCGCAGGTGCTCCAATATCTCCCGTCCATGGATCTTGGGAAGATGCAAATCCAACAGGATTAGATTGGGACACGGCAAGGTAACGTCGTGGTTCAACCGATCAATAAATGTCAGAACCTCTTCCCCATCTTGAATTACCTGCAAGTCGCAATCGATGGCATGCTCCTGGAAGGCTTCTCGGACTAAACGCACATCCGCCGGATTATCTTCAGCAATCACAATCCGCGGGGAACCGGTTAGTTCCATCGATCCATTCCTCATCAAAATAATCAGCGAGAGACTACTAAAGTCCACCAACAGCGAGACCACCATCATAGTCCAACTGCCAATAATTTGGAAGGACAGAACGCAAACTTGCCTTCGCGGGAAGTTCGAAGCTGCCTGCGTGACCAACCCTGCTAGCCCATGCCGGTCTCAGGCTGTGTTGGTGTCCCGCCTGCCTGCGCACGCACTCTTGCATGATACACTTTTCGGATGGTACCGAAAGGATGCGACGAGAAGGAAAGGCTCATTAGCGTGTACGCAAAATCCAGCGCCGAGTTGACCCACTGCATCGAGACGCTAAAAAGCAAGGAGGGGACCTCGACAAGGCAAGAGTACGATGCTCTGTCCCGCGCTGTGGAGGATGCCCACATGGCCAACGAGCAGGCAAGGTTAGCGTTTGAGCGGCACACGCAGGATCATAAATGCTGACGCGGGGCACCCCCTGCTGCCAACAGTATCTTTCCAACTAACCCACTATCGAAATCCCCCCGTTTGCACGCCCATATTTTTATACATCGGGTTCGGATAGCCTACGGGGCAAAGTAAAATGAAATTGCGATCCTTCGCCGGGCGTAGACTCCACCCAGATCTTGCCTCGAAAAGTCTCTACGATCTTCTGGCAGATTGCGAGTCCCATCCCCGTCCCGGCATATTTCTCTGACGTCGCATGAAGGCGTTTAAACACACCGAATACCCTAACCTGGAATTCGGGTGCGATGCCAATACCGTTGTCGCTGACGATAAAATGCCAGTAGTTCTCCTGGCTGGAAACTGCGACATGGACTTTGGGCGCCTCCTCGTCGCGGCGATACTTGATGGCGTTGCCGATCAGATTCTGTAGCAATTGTTCGACGTGCACTTCCGGTACGAACACCTCCGGCAGAGGATCGTGCGTGACTACGGCTTCATTTTCCTCCAGCGTCCGGCCCAGGTTCTCCATCACTCGTGCCACCACGTTTTCCATGTTTACCGGCGGGGCCTCCTTTTGCTCGCCATCGGAAACGATGGTGTAGGCCAACAAGTCAGTCACAAGGTGCCCGATTCTCTGAGCGCCGGCCACGATGCCACGAATAAACACCTGGCCTTCTTCATCAAGCTGATGGCCATAACGCTTGCTCAGAAGCTGTGTGAGCAGCGCTACATTGCGTAACGGCTCCTGCAGGTCATGCGACGCCGCAAAAGCGAACTGCTCCAGCGCGCCATTCACTCTCCGCAGGTCCTCTTCGGATCCCTTCTGCTTGTCGATGTCGGTATTGGTCCCGATCCACTTCAAAGCATTCTGTTCTTTATCACCGATCAGTAAGGCGCGCCCGAGGTGCCAGCAATATTTCCGGAGCCGCTGGTCCCACAATCGATATTCCATGTGGAACTCGTCACCGCTCTCAATCGAACGGCGCCAATGCTCATAACACCCTTCCGCATCATCCGGATGCAGGATGTCAGCCCATTTGGAGATATCCCCTTTCCTGCCCTCGCCAAAGGAGGCGAAACTGCGCCAGCGAGCGTTGTAGTAATCGATCGAACCGTCCGAGGTCGCTGTCCAGACCATCTGCGGCATGGAATCCGCCAGTTGACGGAAGCGTTCATCACTGCGCCGCAATTCCTCCTCGGCCGTCTTTCTTGCCGTGACGTCCAGATTGGTCAGGAAGCTCGTGCGGGCCCTTCCGTTCTCCTGCTCATTGACGAACCATTTGCTCTCGATCCACCGCGCGATACCGTCATCGCCCAGAATTTGGTAATCGAAGATCTCCATCGGCTGACCCGGCGCGAATTCGCGGAGCGCTGCCGCCACCCGAGCGCGGTCGCCTGGCACTACATGGCTTAGAAAAAGATCCTCGCCTTTCAATTCGCCAGTTTTCGCGTTTTCCGGCCAGGCATACCCCATCACAGCCATAAAATTATCGGCTGCCAAGAACTGACCTTTACTGGCATCGATCTCAACGTAAGTCAGGCTTGCCGCATCCGCGGCATTACGGAGCCTGATCTGTTCAGCCCGCAAGGCTTCTGTTCTCTCCTCCACACGTTCTTCCAGGCTTTCATTGAGAACACGAAGTTCCTCCTCAATGTTTCGCCGCTCTGTCACTTCCTTCCGCAGGGCACGATTCGCCTGCTCCACCTCGCGGGATTTGCGGTACAGATCGGCAAAGACGGCCACCTTCGACCGCAGAACTGACGCGTTTACCGGCTTGTGGAGAAAGTCGACCGCCCCGGTCTCGTAGCCATCCAGCGCATGTTGGTCCTCGTTATAAAAGGCAGTCAGAAAGATAATCGGAACGCTCGCGGTACGCTTGCGCTCCTTAATCATCTTTGCCAATTCCAGGCCAGACATGTCAGGCATGCTGATATCCAGAATCAGCAGGGCGAACTCGTCGGCAACCAACGCGAGAAGAGCTTCGTTCGCGGAAGTGGCGCGTACCAGCCGATAGCTGGGCACGTCCAAAACCGTCTCCAGAACCGTCAGATTATTCGGTTCGTCGTCGACGATCAGTACGTTAATTTTCGAGCTGTCCCCTGTCATGGGTGCAACGAGCGGCTCCCGGGATAAGAAATTCGGCACCGGATCTCCCGATGCTTCCGCTTCTCCCGTCAATCCTAATCGGTGGATCATCGGAATAACCAAACTCGCAGTAGCGATAGCAACTGATCCGTGTTCACCGGTTTCGCGATGTAGTCGCTGGCGCCGGCGTCGAGACATTTCTCCCGATCTCCCTTCATCGCTTTGGCAGTGAGGGCGATGATTGGCAGCATCTTCAGCTCAGGAGACTGTCGAATCTGCCGCATGGTTTCATACCCATCCATATCGGGCATCATAATGTCCATCAGAACCATGCTGAGGTCTGGAGTGGCTCGAATCTTCTCGATGGCAGCCTGTCCGGTGGTGACACTGAGAACATTCATGTCCTGGTTTTCGAGCAGCGAGGTAAGCGCGAAAATGTTGCGTGCGTCGTCGTCGACCACCAGGATCTTCCGGCCTCGCAATACCTCACTGGAGCCGTGGAGCCGCTCGAGCATCTTCTGCTTTTCCTGCGGCAACTCCGTAATCACACGATGGAGGAACAATGCTGTTTCGTCCAGAAGACGTTCCGGAGACTGAACGTCCTTCAACACCACGCTCTTAGCCAGAGCCTGCAGCGTGTTCCGCTCTTCCTCGTTGAGCTCCTTGCCCGTGAATACGACCACCGGTATGTCGGCCAGCGCCGGCTCGCCACGCAACTTCTCCATCAGTTCAAAGCCGCTCATGTCAGCCAGCCGCAGATCGAGCACGACGCAATCAATTGGGGCAGCCTTCATGGCTGCCATCGCTTCACTGCCGCTGCCGACCGCGACCACCTCGATATCCTCGTAACCAAGAAGTTCCACGATCGACTGCCGCTCCACGTCGTTGTCTTCCACGATAAGCAGTCGCTTCGTATGGGAGGCGCTGAAGTTTTTGATCTTCTCTAACGCCAGCTCAATTCCTTCCGTCGTGGGCTCTTTGACCACATACGAGAACGCACCATGCGCGAGTCCGTGTTGCCGTTCCTCTTCCATGGTTACGATCTGCACCGGGATATGGCGCAGTGTTGGATCCAGCTTCAACTGGTTCAGAACCGTCCAGCCCAGCATGTCCGGCAGGAAGATATCGAGCGAAATCGCCGACGGCCGGAACTGCCGCGCCAGCGAAAGTGCCACGGCACCCTTCATCGCAACAATGCCTTTAAACCCTATGTCTCTCGCCATACCCAGCAGGATGCGGGCATAGTGCGGGTCGTCCTCCACGATGAGTAGAACCGAATCGTTCTCCCCGATCGAGTTGCGATCATCTTCGATATGCTCCTCTCGCGGACTCGGCAACACCGTCATCGAATTTGCTCGCGGGTGCGTGGCGGAAAAGCTTCTGTAAGGCGACGTCCGGGGACTGTCGGGCCCGGCATACAGAAGGGGCAGATACAGCGTGAACGTACTTCCTTGTCCGTGCACGCTGGCGAGCCGAATTTCGCCCCCCAGCAGGACAGCCAATTCACGGCTAATCGCCAGGCCCAGACCCGTGCCGCCAAATTTACGGGAGGTTCCCGCATCGGCCTGTTGGAACGCTTCGAAAATCAAACGCTGCTTTTCCGGTGCCACGCCGATACCGGTATCGGTAACCGCGAACGCCACTACCTGCTGCGCCACACCGAGCACGGGATGGTCCGGGGTCCAGCCTTCGGTCCTCAGGCCGACCCGCACTTCCACCTGACCATGCGTCGTAAACTTGACCGCGTTCGACAGCAGGTTTTTAAGAATCTGCTGCAGACGCTTCGGATCGCTTGCCATCGAATGGGGTAGCGCGTCGTCGAACCGCAGGTGAAGCGGAAGATTTTTTGCTTCCGCCACATGCCGGAAATTGCGGTCGATATTGTCCCGCAGCACGCCGAAGCTGATGTCTTCCACCTCCACAGTAACGGTTCCCGACTCGATTTTCGAAAGATCCAGAATGTCGTTAATCAGGTTGAGCAGATCGGAACCGGACGAGTTGATGTTGCGGGAGAATTCCACCTGCTTCGTCGTCAGGTTGCTCGCGGAGTTCTCCGCCAGTTGCTGGCTCAGAATCAGAATTGAGTTGAGCGGAGTCCGCAACTCGTGCGACATGTTCGCCAGGAACTCCGACTTGTATTTCGAGGTCAGAGCCAGCTCGGCGGCCTTTTCCTCCAGCGCGTAGCGTGCCTGTTCCACCTCGGCATTCTTACGTTCGACTTCCG
>JBKJLJ010000531.1:0-5381 GCA_046597015.1 Bryobacteraceae bacterium | reverse complement strand
GGTCAAAGCGCGTTTACGGCAACTCAAAGCCCGATCGGTGGAGGCCCTCGACACCGCATCCCACAGGCGCTCGCCGTGATCTCCCCGGAGACGGCGAGAAACTGCTTCAAACATTGTGGATATGCCCTTGGTTAAGTCAAGACTTGCTCTAGTAGGACTAACAGAAACGCATGCACTGCCCGACTCTGTGCAAAAGACACATCGCGAAACCTCGCAACTTCCGGTCGGATCGGCGTGGGCTGGACCTGCGAAACGGCCATGCGTAGCCAGATTCGGTTTCGACTATCCACACCGGAATGAAGGGTCTATATCCGCGGCCATTCCGCGTCCCCCTCGCCCGCTTTCACTGGCCTGGGTGCACCCCCCGATCGTCCTTGACAGTCTTGAATTCTTCTGATAGCGTCACCAAAGTCGTTGGTAGGAAATCGTAGCTTCTGCGAATGAGGCCGGTGCCTGGAGGAGTAGAATGCGCACACTGTATTTGTTTGCCGCGATATCCGTCGTGGCTCTGGGACAAACGACCCCAAGTACGATCACCGGACTGGTCCGCGACACCTCCGGCGCAATCGTTCCCGGCGCGAAAGTTCAGATCGTTGGCGAAGACTCCGGCGTCGCATTTCCCGCCATGGCAAACTCGGCCGGCCTCTACCGGAGTCCGAGCCTGATCCCTGGCAACTATCGCGTTGAAGCGGAGGCGCCCGGTTTCCAGAAACAGGTGCGCGGCCAATTAACGGTGCAAATCGGCCAATCCTTGCAGGTGGACATCGCCCTCACGGTCGGCAGTTTGCAGGAGACCGTGAATGTGACCAGCGCCACTCCCATGCTGGAGACCCAATCCTCCAGCGTAACCCAGCTTGTGGAACGGGAGATGGTCCAGGGAATGCCAATGGCGAACCGCACGTCCACCGCCCTGCTGGCGCTCATTCCGGGTGCGGCCGTCCAGAACGTGACCGGAGACATCCCCATCTTCAGCGTCAGCGGCGGAAGAACCAGGAACCAGCAGTTCACACTCGACGGAGGCAACCATACCAACACTGTGGGCCTCGCGGTCAACCAGAGCCAGGTTCCGCTCCCCATGGACGCCATGCAGGAATTTCGCGTCGTGTCCAACAGCTATTCCGCTGAATATGGACAGTCGCAAAGCGGTGTGATCACGCTCGCCACTCGCGCCGGCACCAACCTCTTCCATGGCGGTGTTTTCGAATATATCCGCAACGAAGCGTTCGACGCACGTAATTTCTTCTCCGCGCGGCGCCCGAAGTTCCGCCAGCATCAGTTCGGCGGCCTGCTGGGGGGGCCCGTCCGCAAAGACCGCACCCACTTTTTCTTCACCTACGAGCGCACCCAGCAGGTGACCGGCACGACCGCCATTCAGACGGTTCCCACGGCCGCCCAGCGTCAGGGGGACTTCGCACAAACCTTCGACGCGCGCGGCGTTCAGATCCCGATCTACGATCCGGCCACCACCGTCGGTAGCACCCGCCAGCCCTTCCCCGGCAACGTGATCCCCCAGGCAAGACTGGACCCGGTCGCCGTGAAACTGGCCACCGCTTGGCCCGCTCCTACCCAGCCAGGAACGATCACCGGGGCCAATAACTTTTCCCGCAACTCAAGCCCCTTCACGAATCGAAACATCTACGTCAGCCGGTTTGACCACCAGTTCCGGCCCACCGATCAATTAATGGTCCGGTACTTTTTTGCGCAGAGCAACGCCGGCAATCCGGGCCTCTGGGAGGACACCCGCGGCGACAGCTCGGCATCCAAAACCGACCAAAACACCCACAACATCCTCGGCACTTGGAACCATACGCTCCGGCCGACCCTCATGAACGAATTCAAGTTCGGCATGGTCCAGCGCGACTTTTTCAACCAGCGCTTTGGCAAAGACAGCGATTTCGCCGGCCAAGCCGGATTGAAGGGCGTTTCTAAAGCGGGCTTCCCGATTGTGGGCGTCACCGGGTATGCCGGATTAAGCGCCGCTCCCTTCCGGTTCTCCAGCCCCTTGCTCGACTTCCAGGTCCAAAACGCCATCTCCTGGTTTCGCGGCAAACACGCCCTGAAAGCGGGCATCGAGGGGCGATTCGGCATCTTCAACGATGATACAGACACCTCATCCAGCGGCAACTTCTCGTTCACGCCGCTCCTTACCGCCCTGCCCAATGTCGCCAACACTGGCAACGCGTTTGCCACTTTCCTGCTCGGCGAAGTCAATGCGGCCTCCATCCTTCGTCCGGACCCAATCCGATCGCGCTCCGAATATTGGGGTGTATATGTCCAGGATGACTGGCGCGTCGGCACGACTTTGACACTGAATCTGGGCCTCCGTTGGGAAGGAACGACGCCGCGGCGGGAGGATAACAACCGCTTCAACGCTTTTGATACCCGCGCGATCAATCCGGTCTCCAACACCGCGGGCGTCGTCACCTTCGCCGGGATCAATAACATCCCGCGGACAGCGTGGGATTTCGACGGCAATAACATCGGACCGCGGCTCGGGTTGGCCTGGCAGCTACGCGAGCGGACGGTCATTCGAGCCGGCGGCGGCGTCATTTTCGGCGCGGCCGTCAACTCGATTGTCGGTACCGCCGCGGCCCTTGGGTTTTCCACAAACTTCTCGATCAACTCGACCCAGCCGGGCATCACGTCCGCCATGCGCCTGCGTGATGGCTTCCCCGCGCTGACCCGCCCCGCCGTCGATCAACTCGGCGCTGGCTTCGGCGCCGTCGCTCCCGGCAGGGCAGCCAACACGGCCGTCACGTTCTTTGAACGGAGCCGCCCCACACCGATCTCCTATCAGTCAAACATCAGTATTCAGCAGGAACTGGCGAAGTCGCTCCTGCTCGAGGCCGGATACATCGGAAACCTCAGCCACCACCTGACGGCCCCCGACATGTCCATCAACCAGGTACCATTTGAAAAACTCGGGCCCGGCGACGCGCAGTCGAGGCGGCCATTCCCGCAGTTCAGCAATGTTTCGGTCATCAATCCGCCGCTTGGCAACTCAGCCTATCATGCCGGATTCGTGAAGGTCGAACGGCGCTTCCATTCCGGCCTCTCCCTGCTCGCGCATTATACTTACTCGAAGTTCCTCGATGATGTCGAGTCGTTCTCTGAAATTGGTGACACCGGCAGCTACATGGACTTCTATAATCGCGGTCTGGACCGCGCATTGTCGGGCAGCGACGTGCGCCACCGCGGGGTGATGAGTCTCGTCTACGCGCTGCCGCGTTGGAAGCAACGTCCGCTGCTCGACCGGATCGCGGGCGGATGGAAAACGGGCCTGATCAGCACATACCAAGCCGGGTCGCCCTTCACCGTCTATAACTCCGTAAATCTCACCAATGGGTTTACTCCTGGCGCCATTCGCGCCGATCTGATCGGCGACCCCAGTCTCCCCGCCGATAGCCGGAAACTCTCACGCTGGTTCAATACCGATGCATTCCGCGCACCCGCCGCCTACCGGTTTGGAACGGCCGGCCGCTCCATTCTCACGGGACCAGGTACCGTCAACGTGGACACCTCGTTCATCAAATCCTTCCCCATCCGGGAGTGGCTGCGATTTGAGATCCGCGCCGAGTTCTTCAACCTGTTCAACCATGCCAACTTCAATCAACCGGACCACTCGCTCGGCGTTCCCACCTTTGGCGTCATCAACGGTGCAAAGCCCGGTCGCTCGGGACAGTTCGCATTGCGCCTAGAATTTTAGGAGCACAATGACCACATCCCGGCGCAATTTCCTTTCCGGGCTGCCGGCGATAGCCGCGCCCCCGCCACCCGCGAGGCGGAAGCCGAACCTGCTTTTTATCTTTAGCGACCAGCAGTCCTCCGACATGCTGGGCTGCTACGGCAATCGACAGGTGGTGACCCCAAACCTCGATCGCTTCGCGGCCGAGGGGGTGCGATTCAACCATTGCGTGGCGAACGCGCCCCTTTGTACGCCGTACCGGGGCATACTCCTCTCCGGTCAACACACGCTCCGTAATGCCGCCATCGAAAACGACATCCGAATGCTGCCGGGCGATGGCAACTATTTCGGAGAAACCTTGCGCGATGCCGGGTACCGCACCGGTTATGTAGGGAAATGGCATCTCTACGGCGGGAACCGTGTGCGCCCCATTCCGGCAGGGCCGGACCGCGCCGGCTTCGATCACCGTTTTCTGAGTAACAACTGCACGGTAGTCTTCGACAAGGAACGCAGCTACTACTGGGATGAAAATGGTGAGCGGCGGCTCTACGGGGACTGGGAGCCCTACGCTCAGGCGCGGCAGGCTAACGAGTTCATCGACGAAAACGCCGACCGGCCATTCGCGCTGTTCCTCTCCTGGCACCCACCGCACAACTGGACCGGCAAACAGGCGCGCCAGGGGCCGGAAGACGGCTACGGCGCCCCCGAAGACTGCAAGCGACTCTACGACGCCGCGAAGATGACGCTGCGGGGCAACTGCGTAGACACGCCTTCGGCCCGCCAGCTCTATCAAGGCTACTACGCGATGACCACCTCGATTGACCGTGCTTTCGGTATGGTGATGGAGAAGTTGATCGAGAAAGGGCTCGTCGAGGACACGCTGGTTGTCTTCACGTCTGACCACGGAGATCTGGCGCTATCACACGGCTTCACGGGCAACAAGATGCGGCCCGAAATGGAATCGATCCGGGTGCCGATGCTGATCCGCTATCCGGGCGTCCTCGCGCCTCGCGTCAGCGAGTTGATGGTTGGCACGCTGGATCTGATGCCTACCTTGCTGAGTCTGCTGCGGCTGAAGCCCCCGGCCACTTGCGATGGAAAGGACCTGAGCACAGCGATGGCGGCGCGCCGGGACAACACGGTGGATTCCATCCCCTTGTTCCTTTTCCCGCTCGATTGGCGCGGCGTATATACCCGCCGCTACACCTATGCCTTCGACACCAGCCAGGGGTACGAAACCCGTTACCGGAGGGCCTATTTCTCGCGGCCTGCCGGCGCGGAGTGGAACTGCCTCTATGACCGCGAAACGGACCCCTGGGAAAACCGGAATCTCTTTTCGTCGCGCGCTCACAACAAGTTGCGGGCGAGGCTCCACGAGAAGACCCTTACATGGATGGGCGGTTATGGCGACGCGGGGCTGCCGTACCGGAAGATACAGGAGATCATCCTTACACCGGAAGACCATGCGATCGCGCAGGACACGGTGCGCGTGCGCCCGATGAGCGGTATCTTACGAGGACGGCCTTCAGAGTTACTGCCCCGCCAGGCGTAGGAACTCGCTGGCGCCTGGCGGAAGAAGGGTCCGTCCAATACCCGCCCCACGAAATCCCCGTCACCCCAATCCGCCCCGGGTCCACCTCCGGCATCGACCGCAACAGCGAATGCCCCAACACCGCCGCCGCCACCGCGTGGTAGC
>JBKJLJ010000527.1:0-4897 GCA_046597015.1 Bryobacteraceae bacterium | reverse complement strand
GCAATTGGGGGTGGACCCAGCGACGGGGGCGCTGGCGCCCGGGGGCCAGGTGGCGGAGTACCGGCAGGCTCTGGAGAATATTAAAACGATCCTGGAGGCGGCGGGGAGCAGCCTCGCTCACGTGGCCAAGACGACGGTCTACATGACCGACGTCGATGAGCTAGGGGCGTTGAACGAAGTTTATGGGGCTTATTTCCCCCATGCTCCGGCTAAAACGGGCGTCGAGGTTCGGCGGCTTTCGGCTGGAGCCCGGATCGAAATCGAAGTGATTGCCTCGGCGGTCTAGCGGTACGGCGCGAAGAGTTCGGTGGTGAAGTAGCGCTCCATGCGGTCAGGGAAGACGGTGACCACAGAGCCTCCGTTTCGCCGGGAAATCTCTTCCGCCGCGCAAAAATTCAGGCCCGAGCTGGGCCCCACGGGGAAGCCTCGGCGGATGAGCTCGCGGGTCATGTGGATCGCGGCGTGATCCTGGATTTCGATGATCTCCAAGCCTGGGACCCTCGTGGGGCTGAAGATTTTCGAAATATCGTCGATCACGCCCGGGATACGCGCGCTGAAGCTGCAGCATTCCAGATCGCCGACCGCTTCGCGCGTGACCGGCTTGGCAAGGACAGGTAACACACCGCAACCGGCGTCCCGCATACCGTCGTAAAGACCCACAAGCGTGCCACCGGTGCCAACCCCGCTAACGACGGCGGCGACATTGCCCCCCGGGATCTGGTCCATAACCTCCCGGGCGGTGCCCATGCGATGGGCGAGCGCGTTATCGAGGTTCTCGAACTGGCGGGGCAGGAAAACGTCTTCGCCTTGACCCAGGCGCTCCACTTCCACGAGAGCCCCGCGGATGCCATCGGCTTTGGGGGTGAGGATGATGTTGCCCCCGTAGCCGCGGATCATCATCGTTCGCTCGGCACTGACGCCTTCGGGCATAACGGCCGTGAAGCGTAGGCCGAGTTGAGCGCTGACGAGGGCCATGGCGATCGAGGTGGAGCCACTCGAAGCTTCGACGACGAGCGTGCCCGGCCTAACCCGTTTTTCGCGGAACGCCTTTTCGAGGATGAAGCGGGCGATGCGGTCTTTCGTCGAGCCGCTCGGGTTCAGGAATTCGAGCTTGCACCAGATGAGCGGACCGCCGTTGACGGAGACGCCTTCAAGCGGCGTGGGCTGGACTCGACCGAGGTACATCTACCGATGATACTGAGTAGAGCGGATGGCATTCGAAGAGAAGACGGATTTCGTAATTTTGGAGACGGTGGCGGCGGCTGTCGAGGAGTCGCATGCGCGGGCCGGCAAGTGGATTGCCTGCCGGGCGGGGTGTAGCGAATGCTGTTCGGTGCTGTTTCCGATTACGATGCAGGATGCGGCCCGGCTGCGACGGGGGCTTACGGCGGCGCAGGGGGACGTACGGTCGGATATTGTGGGCCGGGCGCGCGCTTTGTGGGCGAAGATAGCGCCGGACTTTCCGGGTGACGTCGAGAGCGGAGAGTTCCAGGCGAACGCGGAGTGGCAGGAGTGGTTTTTGACCCGGCACAAAGGTCATGCCTGCCCCGTCGTGGACCCCACAACCGGAGCTTGCCGACTGTATGAACATCGGCCGGTGGCTTGCCGGCTATACGGGCACTTGATCCAGATCGGCGAGGAGGCGCAGACCATTTGCCACTACTGTTTCAAGGGCGCGACGGCGGCGGAGGTTACGGCCAGCCGGGTGAAAATCCCCCTGTCGGCCGTCGACCAAGGAAGCTTGGACCCTGGAGAAACCCTGATTGCCTGGGTCCTGGCTACTGCGGAATAGCGGCCATCCAGTAGCCAGGCCGGGTACGCACCTTCATGCCGGTACGCAGGACTTCGACGGTGATTTCGTGGAAGCCTCCATCGGCGGTGTTGTTGGGTGAGTAGCTGATCATGTACTGGCTATGAAGCTCCTCGCCGATGTCGGCGATGACGCGTTCCAGGTCTTTATACGTCAGGAACGAACGCTCGGAGCCGCCCGTGTATTTAGTGAACACCTCGACTTGGTTGTCGACGAAGATACTCTTGACTTGGCGTAGGATTTCGACGGCGAGCGGGATCGCGTTCCCGTTGTAAATGCCGGTTTGCTGGCTGATAGTTTCCGGGGTAACGAGAGAGCCGGCGGGCATGTGGCGAGCCCCGGCGGGAAGGGCGTCCGGACGAGGGACCGGGGCCTTGGCCATCACGCTGGTGACGAGGCGATTGATGTTGACTGAGTACAGGACCACGTTGCCGAATTGGAGATCGAGCATGGCTTGCCGAGTGGAGGCCTCGCTGTGTTTATCGCGAGTTTCGGAGATAAGCAGGATGACTTTGCGGCGATCCTTCGGGCGGTTTTTCAGCATCCTCGCGGCGTCGATAACCGCGTCGTTCATGGCCGACGTGGTGGAGCCGGCGTTGATTTTGGCCAAGGCCTTTTTCAGCAGGGCGCCGTCGTTCGTGAAATCCTGCATGACGCGCTTGCGATGGTCGAAGGCAAGGATCGCGGCTTCGCCCTTTTCGCCGAGGACGAGGCCTTCGAGGAGCGGGCCGATTTGCTTAATCTTGTCGAGCACCGGCTCGACGGTGTTATTGGCCTGAATGCACACGACGATATCGAGGGGTTGGAAAGCGATCTCTACTTTGAGGGTCTGTTCCTTACCTCGGTCGATGAGGCGGAATTCATGCGGCTGGAGGTCGGTGACATAGCGCCCGTCCTTGGTGACGGTGGTGGGGGCTACGACGTACCGGACGAACGATTTGAATGTCGCCACGTCGCCGTCCGGTTCAGCCGGAGGTTTGGCTTGCGCGAAAACGGGCGCGCCCAAAGCGAGAGAGGAGAAGAGCCGACGGGTGACACTCATAGCTTCTTCGATGTTACCGCTTTGTTTTGGGTTTCACCCGTTTCCAGACGCCGGACTTGCCGCCGGTCTTTTCGAGAAGATAGACATCTTGGATTTCGATGCCTTTATCGAGGGCCTTGGTCATGTCATAGACCGTCAGGGCGGCAACGCTAGCGGCGGTGAGTGCTTCCATCTCGACGCCCGTTTGGCCGGCGGTAACGGCAAGGGTGGTGATGCGAATGCCGGTCGCTTCGATCACCAGTTCGACGTCGACGTTCGTGAGAGCCAGCGGGTGGCACATCGGGATCAGGTCGCCCGTCTTCTTAGCCGCGAGGATGCCGGCGATGCGGGCGACTTCGAGCGGATCGCCCTTGGGATTGGTTTTGAGTTCCTCGAGAACGCGGCGGGTCATCTTCACGAAGGCGTGGGCGCGGGCGGAACGCTGGGTGATGGCTTTGGCGGTGACGTCGACCATGCGGGCGTGCCCGGCGGAATCGTAATGGGAGAGTTTGCTCATGTGAGAGGGAGAACCTGGATTTCTTCGCCGGGGAGGTATACGTCGCGGTCCGGGTCGGTGACGAGGAACACGTTGGCTTGCGCGAGGGCGGGGACGTCGCCGGAGCCGGAATACTTGGTGGGGAACACCGAGCCACCGCGGAGGGAGCCGGGGAGGAAACGCGTGAGGCCGGGTTTGAGCCGGAGTTCGCCTTGGAGGACGGCGGGGTAGAGTTGCGGCCCGGGGTCCGTTTGGCCGCTCAGAAGGGCGACCGCGGCGCTGGCAATGACGGCAAAAGTAACCATGGTGGAGGCCGGGTTACCAGGGAGGCCGAAGAAAAATTTTCCGTTGGCCTCGCCGAACACGAGGGGCTGGCCGGGCTGCATCTTGACCCGGGTAAAGAAAAACTCGGCGCCGAATTCGGCGAGGACGATCTCGACGAGGTCGTACTTGCCAGCGGAGACGCCGCCGGAGAGCAGGAGCAGGTCAAAGGTGAGGCCTTCGGCGATCAGGCGGCGCGTATCTGCCAGGTTGTCCTTGGCGACGGGAAGGACGGTCGGCAGACCGCCGGCTTGGCGGACCTGGGCCGCGACAGAGTACGAGTTGGAGTTCCGGACTTGCTCAAGGGTGGGGAGGGCTTCGACGGGGACGACTTCGTCGCCGGTGGCGAGGATGGCGACGCGGGGGCGGCGATAGACGTTGACTTCGGCCTGGCCGACCGTCGCCAGCATCGCGATTTGGTTGAAGCGGAGGCGGGTGCCGCGCTGGAGAACGATGTCGCCAGCCTTGGCGTCGCAGCCGGCCGGCGTCCAGTGGTCGCCGGAGAGGGGTTGGCGAGTGGTGGTCATGATGCCGTCCGACAGCGTCGCGTGTTCGACCATCACGACGGCGTCGGCACCTTTAGGCATGGGGGCACCAGTCATGATCTCGACGCATTGGCCCGGGCCGATCGCGCCGGCGAAGCTCGACCCGGCGCGGACTTCGCCAATTACTGTCAGCGAGCCAGGAAGGTCGGCGGCCCGCACGGCGTAGCCATCGCGGATGCTTCGGGGGGCGGGGGGATAATCGCGGTCGGCGGTAACGTCTACGGCGAGGATGCGGTCGGCGGCGTCGAGGAGGGCGACGGTTTCGGTTTCGGCGACGGAGCTGACGCGTTGGATAACAGCGGCCAGAGCCTGAGAATAAGTCATTGCTTCCACCCTTCGAGTCTAATGGAGGAGTGACCCATCTAAGTTTGGCGCGGCAATTGGCGGGGATTCGTGAGGGGCAGTGGAGCCCGCGCGAGTTGTGGGAGGCGCATCGGGCGGGTGAGGATCGGTACCGGGCTTTTGTGCGGCGGTTTGATGATTTTGTGGAGCCTCGGCAAGGGCCCTTGCATGGCGCGATGTTGACGATCAAAGATTCGCTGCACATCGCTGGGGTGCCAACGACCTGTGGCTCGCGGTACCCGTTGGCGCCGCGGCCGGCGGCGGATGCGACCTGCGTGGCGCGGCTCAAAGCGGCCGGCGCGACGATTGTGGGCAAGACGAACTGCCCGGAGTTTTTAGCCAATTACGAGACCGACAACGCG
>JBKJLJ010000524.1:0-2911 GCA_046597015.1 Bryobacteraceae bacterium | reverse complement strand
TATCGGGGGGCGCCTGATTAAGGTCCCTTGGGACAACGAAAACGACAACAGCGACCGTGGCCGCGAAAAGGGCCGTCGCGGCGATCCACGGCGCCATTCGTTTCCCGCTGGACGGCTGCAGCAGACTCACGACGCGGCTGATTCGGTCGAGCCGCCGGCGTGGGTCCAGTTCGAGGCAACGCTGGAGCACTTCGATCCACTGCGGCAATACTCTGCTATCCGATTTCGCGGAGACCAGCGGGCGGCGCACACCCACCATCTCGGCGACGATGAGCGCGAACGAGTAGACATCGGCCGCAGTGGTGACCGGGATGCCCTGGGCTTGTTCCGGCGCGAGGTACTCCGGAGTGCCGCCGAGGCTGACGCCTTCGTTCGGCTGGTCGCGAACGGCGGGAAGGGCCATGCCAAAATCCATGACGACCACGCGCAGCGGCCCATCGCCCGCACGGCGCGCGAGCATCACGTTTGCCGGTTTCAGGTCACCGTGGATGATGCCGGCATCGTGAATGGCCTGGAGGCCCGCGCCGATCTGTTCGATCCACGGAAGTGCGGCCCGCCAGGTCATCGCCCCTTCCCGGCGAAGATACGCCGCCAGCGTTTCTCCTTCCACCAGTTCCATCGATAGCAGCGTTGTCGTTTCGCTCTGGCCGGACTCTTCGTGCTGCGCGAAGTCGAAGATGCGGCAGACGTTGGGATGGGTCACACGGCGAGCCAGTTGCACTTCCCGTTTCAGAAGAGTCAGGGCCTGGGCGGCGGGCTCAACCCAGAGGCGGATCGCTTTCAAGGCGACACGGTCGCCAAGTTCGAGGTCCTCGGCTTCGTAGACTTCTCCCATGCCCCCGCGAGCGATGAACCGTACAATCCGGAAACGCCGTGCGAGTATGGCCGGCGCCTGGAAGCGCGGCTTGTCGTCCGGATGAGGAAGGCGGGGACTTGCCAAAGCCGGAATCGAGAGCAGACCCGACTCGCGTTCGCTCTCCGCAAGCATGCGCAACAGCTCCGAGACAAGCTCGGGATCGCCCTCCGCCGCATGGCGCGCGTACGCCTCCCGGTGCGAAGGCTCCTGCTCCATCGCCTCGCTGAATATGCGCTTTTGCTTCTCCCAGCGTTCCTGCGTCATCTCAATGGAGACCATTGTTCATAGCGATTGATGCCGAAGCTCTGCCCGCAACCAGGCCTTAGCCGCCGCCCAGTCGCGCTTGACGGTCTTCTCGGACAGGCCGGTGACTACGGCGACCTCTTCGGTACTCAGCCCTACGAAAAACCGCAACTCAACAACGCGTCCGGCTCGAGGGTCAACGGAGCAAAGCCGTTCGAGCGCCTCGTTCAGTGCGATAAGTTTTTCTGGCCCGATGGAGGTGAGTTCGGCGGCCTGGTCCAGGTCGACATGAACGGCGCCACTGCCGCGCTTCACACGGGTTGCGGCGCGGGCATGATCTGGGCGGCGACTGCAAAAAAATGCGCGCGGCTTTCCCAACTGCGGTCTTGTTCGTGGATCAGGCGCATATACGCTTCATGGACCAATGCCGTGGATTGGAGCGTATGACCGCCGTCTTCCGACCGCATGCAGCGCGACGCGACCCGGCGGAGATCGTCGTAGACGATCGGGATCAACTGCACGAGCGCCGCCTGGTCGCCCGTGCGCCAGGCGGAAAGGAGTGCGGTGACACCAACCTCTAGCATGATGCACATTGTAGCCGATTGGTCACTTGAGTTCGATGAGAAAGAAGAAGGGGATCGAGTACTGCCCAATCGCAGTCGTGGTGCTTTTTCCTTTGACGGTCTTCTCCAAAACGAGCATGGAAACCTGTGTCGGAGACACTCCGGTTGGCGTCAGGTTGAAGGAGTTGCCGGGTCCCTGCGGTCCGGGATCGGGATAGGCGTACCAGGATTCCTTGTGACCGGCGGGGCACCAGGCGCTGGAGTAGCCAAGCGTCGTGTCGGGACAGTGATGCACACGCACCAGGGCCGTCTGGCTGGGATCGTTGTAGTTGAAGGTGCCATAGTATCCGGGCGCCGAAGCGTCGGGAAGGGGGTTGCTGGAACTCATGCGCAGGTGGTACGTGCTGTCCGGCAAGGCCGTCGTTAGCCTGGTCGTGTAGTCATTCTCAACCGCGGAGCCGATAGACGCCGTCGGATAGAGGATCGAGCTCACATTGAGAAATCCCTGGCCCGTGACGAGTTGTGTGGCCCAGGACGGTTGCGGGGTGGCGTTGTTGACTGCAAGGCGGGTTCCGAGTTGGAAGGCGACGGTACGCCGGGTGCCGGTACTCAACGTGGCGTCATAGGTGCCGCTCGAAAAATGGATTACGGCATTCTGTACTCCGCTTTGCCCGCTGATATAGTCGCCGTTGTTGTCGCCTGCGATGGCGGACCGGATGCAACCGGCGGTTGCGGGGTTGCAAGGTTGGATCACGGTGGTCGAGCCCACCAGCACCGGTTGGTAACCCGCATAGAGGGTCCACTTGAGAGCGGGGTCGCTGGTTTGGGCGGAGACACAAACGGCGGCCGAGAGCAGGAAGAGCAGAGTCTGATTCATGGGAAAATGTCCTTCAATAGGGAATTTGGGGCGCCGCCAATTGGCCCGTCGGAAGCGCCTCTACTGAGTTAGCGACGCATTTTAAAAACGAGGGTCAAAATTCTTTCCCGTCCCAAAGAAACGCCGGTTGCTGGATGGCTTCCGTTCAAACCGAATTCAGGATCTCGCCCCTGTCATTCGGCCCCATAAGCTCTAGTTATGAGCGCAACCTTCTCCGATCGACAGCATCAGCTAGAAGCGGAAGCACACCAAACTGATACCGGATACCGGATCATGTGTTTATGGCTGTCGGAAAGTTACTGCAGAAGATGCGTAAGCACCAGATGGGCTGGCGTAGCGAAGAACTCCAATCCGTGGCGAATGAACATGGTA
>JBKJLJ010000496.1:0-4051 GCA_046597015.1 Bryobacteraceae bacterium | reverse complement strand
CTTCTTAATGGCGCGACCGACGGGGCCGCCAAACTGCTGGCGCTTTTCGTCCGGGTTGGTCGCGGCATAGCGGTCGCGGGCGTTGTAATCCTGATTACGGAAGAACCAGTAGGCGGTGCCGTGGACGTCGTTGCCGCCGGAGCGGGTGACCGTATTGATGACGCCGCCGTTGGCGCGACCAAACTCAGCGGAGTAACCGTTCGAGAGCACCTGGAACTCCTGTACGGCGTCCTGAGAGATTTGGGAGCTGATACGGGTGCGGCCGGCGTTTTCGTTGTAGAACTGGTTGGTGGTGTCGTTGCCATCGGTGAGGAAGGCGTTGCCGCCGGCGATGCCGCGGAAGGAGATGAGGCCGAAGGTGCCGTCCTGAACGACAGCCGGGGTGAGCAGCACGAAGGTATCGACGCGGCGGCCGTTGATGGGGAGAGATTGGATCTGCTCGGAACCGACCACTTGGGAGACGCCGGTTTTCGTCGATTCGACGAGGGGGGCGGCGGCACTGACTTCGACTTGGGTGGCCGCGCTGGCAACGTTGAGCGCGATGTTCAGGTTGACGCTTTGGCCAATCAGGATTTCGAGGCCTTTGCCCTCATAGGTGGAAAATCCGGTTTTGGTGACTTTTACGGAGTATCCGGAGGCGGGGACCAGGGCGGGGGCGGTGAAGACACCGGCCTCGTTGGTAGTGAGCGGGCGGCGGATGCCCTTCGATTCGTTCGCGATCAAGACGTCGGCACCGGGGACAACAGCGCCCGAAGCGTCCCGAACAACGCCGGAGAGACCACCGAAGCCCGCAACGGTCTGGGCAAAGGCCGGCATCTGGAGGCACGCAAGTAGCGCGGCAGCGATCCAAATTTTAGTTTTCATGTATTGAGAGACAGCCTGGAGGGAGGTAATACCAGGATAACAAATATCAATACACAGACGAATGACGGTTTGGTTAATTTACGCGCCGAGGTGGGCGGAGGAGAGCAGCGACGGCCGCGCCGATGGTGGCAATCAGGGCCAGCTTCCAGTAGACTTCGTCGTAGCCGAGGGCCAGGTTTCCCGCCACGCGGGCGCGATCCATGATGCCGGCGAAGTAGCCGGGAACGAGGAATCCGCATAGGCCCCACGCGGAAAAGACGAGGCCGTAGTTGGCACCGACGTTTTTCGGACCAAAGTAATCGGCGGTCAGCGAGGGCATCAAGGCGAGATAGCCCCCGTAGGCAAACGCAGCCAGGCAGAGGCCGGAGAGGAGAATACCGAAGCTGCCGGCGGTTCGCAGGAAGCCGAGGCAGGCGAGGACGGAGACCGCGCACATCAGCAGGATGGCCGGTTTGCGGCCGAAGCGGTCCGAGACGCTGCCCCACGCGAGGCGCCCAAGGCCGTTGCAGATGCTCATGACTCCGAGGGCGGCACCGGCGGAGAGGAGCGCGGTGGACTTGGCCATTTCCTGGAGCAAGGGCGTGGCTTCGCCGATGGCGGTAAGCCCGACGGCGGTGCCGAAGAAGTAGAGCATCCACAGGACGTAGAATTGCCAAGTGGCGAGCATCTGCCGGGGGGCCACTTCGACGGCGGCGGCGCGGCCGACGGGCGGGGTCCAGCCCGGGGGGAGCCAGCCGGCGGGGGGCACTTGGTACAGCTGCGCGGCACCGACGACGCCGACGAAGAAGATGGCGGCCAGAATCAGAAACGTACGCGGAATGGTGGTCGAGAACTGCGTGGGGTCTTTCCCGATGAGCGTTTCGAGAAGCGGCCCGAACAGCAGCGGGCCGACGCCGAAGCCCATCACGGCTAGTCCAACGATGCGGCCGCGCTGATCGGGGAACCATTTGATGCAGGTGGCGATGGGGGTGACATAGGCGAAGCCGACTCCGAAGGCGGCGACGATTCCGTAGGAGAAGATGAGGCCGTTCAACGTGTCGCCGAGGAAGGCGGCGAGCAGGCAGCCGAGGCCGAGGAGGAGACCGCCGGCGGTGGCGACCACGCGGGGCCCTTTGCGATCCTGCCAGAGGCCGCCGATGATCATCGCGGCGGCGAAGGCGAGTAGGGAGTAGCGATAAGGCGCGATAGTTTCGGCGCGGGTCCAACCGTGGAGCTGGGCGAGAGGCCCACGAAAGACGGACCAGGAGTAGATCACGCCGAGCAGCACCTGCATGAAGATGGCGGCGGCCGCGAGTCGAATACGGGAGACGGGCATTGGTAGGATTCTAGCGCGGTACAAGCTAACGCCGCCCCGGATACTTTTGCGGCGCAGCTGGCGGCCCCTCGCCAGAGAGGCCGCCCCGGTCACCCAATCAAACCTTCGCCGGTACGATATACGGAGCCCGGTAAACCCGCGTCAACAGCTTGTTCGCCTCCGGGTCATTCTTAACCGTCCATGTCTTCTCATCCCAATGCAGCGTCCGCCCCAAGCGATAGGAAATATTCGCCAGGTGCATAAGCACACACGACATTGCGCCCTCTTCAATCTCAGCGTTCAGATCCGTCCGTTTCCGGCTCCGCACACCTGCAATGAAGTTTTCAAAGTGGTGGTCCCGCTCCGACCGCGCCGGACCCGGCTTGCCGTCCTTGCCCATGAAGCTGTAGTACTTATTGTAGTTATCGATGACTAAGTACCCTTCCGACCCATAGAACGTATTGCCAATCGTGTTCCCGGCGCGATCGCCGCCGATGCCGGCCTCGTGGTTGCTCAGCCAGTGCCGCACCTCGAAGGTCATCATCTTCGGCTTCCCGCCCACGTTGAACTCGTAGGAAGCGGTGATCGTGTTCGGCGTCTCCTGATCGTCGTCGAACATAAACTTACCGCCCATCGCGCTCACCTGCGTCGGGTGCGTCACGCCCAAGCCCCAGCGCGCAATGTCCACTTCGTGGATGCCCTGGTTGCCTAAGTCGCCGTTGCCCGTATCCCAGAACCAATGCCAGTTGTAATGGAAGCGGTTCTTGGTAAACGGCCGCAGCGGTGCGGGGCCCGTCCACATGTCGTAATCGACCCCCGCCGGCACCGCTTCCACCGGCGTCTTCCCAATCGTGTTCCGCGCCTTAAAGCACAGCCCGCGCGCCATGTAGATCTCGCCGAACTCCCCTTCCTTCATCTTCTGCACGGCTTCCTGCAACGCCGGCGAAGAACGGCTCTGGCTGCCCATCTGCACCATCCGGTCGTACTTGCGCGCCGCCGCTACAATCTGCTTGGACTCAAACACGTTATGCGAACAAGGCTTCTCCACATAAACGTCCTTGCCCGCCTGGCAAGCCCAGATCGTCTGCAAGGTGTGCCAGTGGTTCGGGCTGGCAATCGAAACCGCGTCAATGTTCTTGTCTTCCAGCACCTTGCGGATGTCGCGGAACACCGGCGGAGCCGTCGCTCCCTTCTTCTGCAACGCCCCGACAAATCGCTCGGAATGCGAATCGTCCACGTCCACCAACCCTGCCAATTCGACGTTTTTCTGGGACGTCCAAGCACTCATATGACTACTGCCGCGACCGCCGCAACCGACTACGGCAACCCGCACCGTCTCGTTCGCACTCTTGGCCGGACGCACTGTTTGAGCCGCCAGCGCTGTCGAAGTAAAAATGAAGTAACGCCTATTCATGGAACTCCTCGTGCGCGGCCATCGCAGCCGTCGCTCCAAGAATTATATAGCGTCCAGCTGTCGATACTCCACTCTCCTCAGGCCACCAACCGTCGCATACGACGCAAAGCCTAGCGGAGCATTCAATTCCATCTCCGCCTCCCGCAGCCCTATCCGTCGTCCCACAATGTCGGTTTCAATCACCAACGCTTCGTCAATCCACCCCCGAATCCGCTTCTCCGTTACCTCGAGCCGAAACGCGTACCAACGTCCTTTCACAAAATCCCGCACGGTCGAAGTGTCGTTCTCCGAAGCATCGTCCCCGTCCAAGTTCGACAGCCCCACCACGGACCCGCCCCATCCCCCATTGACCCATGTGCAGTAGGACTCCCCCACCGGAAACGTGATCCCCGCAAAAAAATCATTCCCCTCCAACCGCACCGCCTCAAACCGAATCTCGTAGCCCGACTTCGGAAACTCCCCTGCCCACGTCACCCCCG
>JBKJLJ010000459.1:0-4593 GCA_046597015.1 Bryobacteraceae bacterium | reverse complement strand
AACACCTTTACGCTGGGCTTCACCCGCATCGCTCTCGAGCAGGCCGGGACGACGGGAGCGGCGCTTTCTTTCGACGGCTTGAGTTCGCAGCAGAACTTCGGCAATGGCGCTCGCGGGTTCATCCGCTTGGCGCCGACGACGAACATCATCAACGACATGATCTGGACCAAGCAGAAGCACACGATCCAGGGCGGCATCAACTTCCGCTTCATCACGAACGATCGGTCTAACTTCATCAACTCCTTCCCTTCTTACTCGTTCAGCCGGAACACGCTGCGTGGGTTGGGTGGCGATTTGATTCCTCGGATCACGGACTTTATGCGGGCCAGGACCGGCATCGCGAACTTGAACATCAACGATACGGCCAACCTGGTGCGCGCCTTCGGCACCGCGTATGGACTTGTGAATCAGTACAGCGCGACCTACCAGTTTGAGGCCAACGGCCAGGCGATTCCATTTGGCGCGCCGGCGGCTCGTGGCTTCAACAATAAGGAGTACGAGTTCTACATTCAGGACACTTGGCGGGTTCGGAAGGACCTGACCATCACCGGCGGAATTCGGTACTCTTACTTCGGTGTTCCGTATGAAACGGGCGGCACGCAGGTGGCGACCACCACTTCCATGCAACAGTATTGGGCGGAACGCGTCGGCGCGTCGCAGTTCGGCATTCCCGGACGCGTGATGCCGAACGCCTTGCTGACCTATGATCTGAATGGACCGGTGAACGGTAAGCCGAGCTGGTATGCTCCGGACAAGAACAACTGGGCACCGCGCGTAGCGCTCGCCTACAACCCCGATAAGAAAGACGGGATGCTGGGTAAGTTGTTGGGCACCGGCAGCGTGTTCCGCGTCGGCGCGGGCATTGCCTACGACCGTTTTGGTTCCGATCTCGTGACCGAGTTTGACCGCACCGGTTCGCCCGGCTTGGCCACTCAGGTGACCCAGCCAGCCAATACGGACTTTACGACTTCGGCGCGCTATACGGGCGGCCGGTTGCCGTCCCTTCCGGTGGCCCCGAACGCAAAGTTCCCGTACACCCCGTCGGCCATCGTGGGCGGCTTCAACAGCCAAGTGGGTATCGCTTCCAATCTGCGGACGCCTTATGCTTATCTGCTCAACGCGAGCTTTGCGCGGCAACTGCCGGGTAAGCTGACCGTTGAAGTTGGCTATGTCGGCCGTATGGCGCACAAGCAGTTGATGCAGCTCGACACGTTCCAGCCGTTAACGCAGTTCAAGGATCAGAAGTCTGGTCAGACCTGGGCGCAGGCCTCCGGCATCCTTTATGACTTGGTCTTGAAGGGCGTTACCCCAGCTCAAGTGAAAGCCAACCCTTCGCTGGCCGGTTCGGTCCCGTTCTTCGAAAACATGTTCCCGGGATTGTCTGGTCTTTATCAACCCGGCAATGCGACGGCGAACTACTTCAACGCTCTGTACGACCAGAACGATGGTTCGGACCTGGACGCTTTGAACCAGATGGACCGCGAGCGCAGCACGCAGTTTCCGAACTGCATTTCGGCGCTGGGCTGCAACACGTTCTTCCCGCTGCAGAACGCGGGGAACCGGACGTGGATGAACGTGGGCAATTCGTCGTTCCACGGCGGGACGTTGACGGTGCGCCGGGCGTTGGCGGCTGGATTCAGCTTTGACTTCAACTACACGTTGTCGCATTCGCTGGACCTGTCGTCGGCGCCCGAATCGGGCTCTGGCAACGGTGGCGCGACCGTGCAAGACAGTTTCAATGCCAAGGCCTTCCGGGGTAGCTCGGACTTTGACGCCCGGCATCAGATCAACCTGAACGGCTTGTATCAACTGCCCTTCGGCAAGAACAAGAAGTTCCTGAGCGGCGTCAACGGCGTCGTGAACAACATCATCGGCGGATGGGAGTTTTCGATGTTGATGCGGTATCGGTCGGGTCTGCCGACGACGATCACCAACGGCGGCTACTATCCGACGAACTACCTGAACAGCTCGATTGCTCAGATCAAGCCGGGTGGTTCAGCGCCACAAAGCGGTGTTGGCTATGACCAGAAGGGTGTTCCTTCGATCTACTCGAATACGAGTGCGGTGGGTAGCTACATTGGGCAGTATCCGGGTTCGACCGGAACCCGCGCCATTCTTCGGCTGGCTGGCATGAAGAACTTCGACATTAACATGGCGAAGCGCTTCTTCCTGCCTTTCGAAGGGCACAGCTTGCAGTTCCGGGTGGAGGCGTTCAACGCCTTCAACAACGTGAACTTCTTCAACCCGAGCTTGTCGCTCACTTCGCCGGCCACCTTCGGCCAGTTCCAGAGTGCGATGACGCCCCGGGTGGTGCAGTTGGCGCTGCGTTACGAGTTCTAACCGACTCATTCTGTAAACTAGCTAAAGGCTGGGGCTTCGGCTCCAGCCTTTTTTATTTCTATGCTCAGCGACAAGCCCGGGATGTCGATCCGGCATAGAACGGGATACTTCGCTCGGATGGATTAGTGCGGGTGCTTCAAGTAATGCTGGCGCAGTAAGTCCTTGCCGTAATCGTTGCCGTTCGGCGTCCGCATGACCGTATGAATGTGTTCGTGATCCGGCAAAGTGGGGGCCTTCGAGAGGTGCCGGAGGCCAACGGGATTCTGGTGGTCAAATTCAATCAGAATGACGGGGCTGTGGACGCGATAGTAGTAGACGCTCTTTTCTTCGGTGCCGCCAATCCAGGCGAAGTGGGTGGCATCAAGATGCTTGCGAACCTCGTCCATTTTGATTTTGGCGTGACCGGGATCCATGGTTCCGACGTACGCGCCGACTAAGTCCATCAGGTGTTGTTTTTGCGCGGCGGTCATGGCCGAACCGGGGAGGCCCGCGTAGTCAAGAACGAGATTGTCCTTGAACGCTTCGCCCAGATTGTAGTTCTTGGTTTTTTGGGATTCGAGGATCACCTTTTTCTGTTGGTCGGGGGTGAAGGACTGGACGAGGCGGAGGCCGAGGGCCTGTTCGTCCTGCAGAATCGTGGTTCCTTTGTATTTGCCGGAGGTGGCTATGACGGGTTCGGAGCCGAGGAAGGTGGGGGTCATGACGACTTGGTCGCCGAGGACGAAGTAGTTAATGATGAGATGGTGGCCGTCGAGTTGCCAGCCCCAAGGCTTATCTTTTGCAGGCTCGCCCATCAGAGTGACCCAATACTCGCCTTCGCCGTAGCGGACAAAGTCGTTATTGTTGAGTTCACCGAGGGTCTCGTTCAAGTGCATAATGTCGCGGGAGAGTTGCAGGCCCTTGGCGCTGAGGGAAGCCTTGAGGAGCCCGAACACGGCGTCTCGCTGCGGATCGGACATGTCCTTGAACTTCATCCCTTGGCGGACATAAAAATCCTGGTTCATCCATTTGCGCCACTCGATGTCGTCAACGGGGAAGGTAGTCTTTTGGAGTTGGACCGGAGAGAGCGAAGCGAGAAAAACTACGGCGGCGCGGCGAGCGGGTTCGGTGGAGACTTTGGTGGAACGGAGGGCGAAGAGTCCCGGTTGGACGGTTCCGTTGGTCGTGACGCCGCGGAAGGGCTCGGCGAGGCCGGTTTTCTCGGCGGCCAGAGAACGTTGGCGGAAGGCTTCGTTGGGGACTTGGGAGTACGCAACGAACAAAAGAGAGGCAGCAAAGAGAACGGCCCAGAGACGCGGATGCATGGTGATGGGGCCGATATTACCACAAACGGGAAACCGGACCGATAGTTGATGGCGGCGTTGGCGCGAGAGCGGCCGGAGGAAGCGCGTACGATCCCTACGGCTTCGGACGATTTTTCGCGAATTGACGAGCCATTTCGTCTTCGATTCGCTTCATCAGGCCATCCGGATAGGTCTTGTTCGCCTTGAAGAGATTCATATGATCCCGTTCGGGAACGATTTCACATGCGTCTTCGGCACCCTTCGACTTCATAAAGCTACAAAAGAGCTTAGCAGCTTCTTCTAAGTGAAAAGTATCCTGGTCGCCGATGACTAGGCGGATCTTACCCCGCAACAGCGGACCTAACTCCGCCCAGCGGGTCTGTACCTGGTAACTGATATCGTATTTGCGCCAATACTCCGCAATAACAGGGTCAACAACCCCTGTTACCCGGTTAAACAGGGGCATGGGACGCCCATCTTCTCCCTTTGGGCTGAACACCCACTCAAAGGACGCAAGCTGTCCGCCGTGGTCGCCGGTTACCCGCTCCTGTAACGCAAAATCCTTGAATGTCACAATCTCTTTACCGTTCATCCGAACCAGCGAGAGAGGCTGGCCATCCTTCGTCAAGTAAGCGTTTTGAGTGGAGCCGGGAGTAATATCAATTCCGGTAAAGCTCTTGAAATCGACCGAGTCCGGGGCCGTGGGCCAAGTGCCACCGAAGAATTTCGGATAGGCGACTTGTAACCAGAGCGTCGACCAGCCGCCGGAGGAGTGGCCGGTGAGGAAGCGGGCGTAGGACCGGGGGATTAACTTGTATTTCTTCTCCAGATAGGGGATGAGATCCTGGGTCAGGGCCGCTCCCCACGGGCCGTTGTTCGCCGAATCGGCGAAGACGTGGTGGCCTCCGGGGGTATTGGCGTTTAGGTACACGTGGACCGCGTTGAACTTAGTGGCGGGTTTGGCGCGCCA
>JBKJLJ010000305.1:0-4958 GCA_046597015.1 Bryobacteraceae bacterium | reverse complement strand
CCATCGACCCAGCGGGCTGCGTGTCCTCCCGGCAAGCCTGCGCAGGCTTGGCGGAAGGACACGATGAGTCAGGCGCTCGTTCTCCGATGACAAGCGGAACTCGGAAGCCCGTGCTTCATTGGTCTGCCCGGCCGGCGAGGGCGACGAGGGCGCAGGCGCCGAGGATGCGGGTGGTGGCTCCTCCGCCGCTGAGGTTTCTCCATTCGATTTCGAATTGGCCGTCGCCCATGGTCCGGAAAAGGGAGCCGGCGGAGGCGACTTGGCTGACGATGAAATGGAGGAGCGTGGCGACGATGAACAGGGCTACAGCGAACGAGGCGACCGACTCATAGAAGGGCAAATTGAAGAAGTAGAATTCGAGGGATTTACCGAAGAAGGGGTCGGCGACACCGGTAGGGGGCGTTTGGCTGCTGGCGAGGTATCGGGCGGTATCCCAACTGGAGAAGAAGATGCCGGCGAGAATCCAGCCGATGACCAAGGTGGCCAGGGTAGCGACCTTGGCGTAGAGGGGGTGGCGGCCGAGGCCGGACCCGCCGGCTTTCATGGCGCGGGCGACGACTACCCACAGGAGGACGAAGGCGATGAAGGTGGCGACGATGCGGGGGCCGGTTTGGTAATAGAACTGAGCCCACCATGCTTCTGTTTGCCCGACTTCCTGCCACCACTCGAAGTCGATGATGGTTTTACAGATAGCGCTGGCGCTGAAGAGGAGAACGATGAGGATGCCGAGGACGGTGCCTTTCCCCCAACCGTTTCGGCGACGACCGGCGCCGGACCCTTGCTCGATATCGATGACTGGAGTAGACATAGCTGTTCTGCTCCCAGTGTAGGCCTTCTTGGGGTGGTGGGGCGGGCTTGTGCTGATTTGATGGGCCGGAATGGGGTAGGCTGGAGCGTGCGACTTCTACTTCTCCTGTTGGGTGGCTACGCTTGGGCGCAAGATCATCAAAAAGGCTTTGCGGAGCTGAACGAACGGCGACTGCGGGCGGACTTAACCTTTCTCACTTCCGAACCGCTGAAAGGGCGATTGTCGCTCGAACGCGGATCGGACGTGGCGATTCAATGGATCGTCTCGGAGTTCACCAAAGCGGGTCTGCAGCCAGCCGCGAATGGCTCCTTCTTACAACCGGTGCCGCTGATTGAGTTCCGTTCCGATCGCGAAAAGTCCGGAATCTCGATCACGCAGAATGGGATGAAGAAAACTTATCGGGCCCCGGAGGCGGCGGCTGCTTTTCCGAAAAATGCCCGGATTCGCGGGGGCGTCGTATTCGCTGGTTTTGGGATCACCGCTCCAGAATTGGGCTACGACGACTACGCCGGCCTCGACGTGAAAGGGAAAGTGGTCCTCGTGTTCGACCACGAGCCGCAGGAGGACAACGCTGCCTCGATCTTCAGTGGGAAGGGGAATACTCGATACGCGGGTACCTATGTGAAGCTGAAAACTGCTCAGCAACACGGGGCGACGGCAGTTTTGCTGATGCCGGAACCGAAGCGGAAGCACCCTTCGAATGAAGAGCGGCGGGCGCGGATCCCGGGTTCCGCGCAGCGGACGTCGCGGCTTCCGCAACAGGCGCTGGCCGAGGGCGAGATTCAGATTCCACTCGTGAGTTTGAGTGAGGCGCTGGGTAAGGAGTTGGTGGCGTTGACAGGCCAATCGGCGGCCGTGATTCATGAGGGGATCGACCGGGATTTGAAGCCTCGGTCAAAACTCGTGCCCGGAGTGGAGCTTAATATTGAGATTGTAAATGCAGAAATGAAGCGGGCGGAGAGCTTCAACGTGGTGGGGTTGCTGGAGGGCACGGATCTGAAGCAGGAGACGATTGTGCTGAGTGGGCATTACGATCACGACGGGCCGGCGTTCAACCTGGGGGCTCTGTTCCCGGGGGCGGATGATAACGGGTCGGGGACGGTGGGGGTGGTGGCTTTGGCGCACGCGATGGTGAAGGCGGGGGTGAAGCCGCGGCGTTCGATTTTGTTTGCGGTGTTCGCGGCGGAGGAGCGGGGGTTGCTGGGGAGTTACCACTATGTAAATCAACCGTTGCGGCCGCTGGCGGGGACGCGGGCGGTGATCAACTTCGACATGATTGGGCGGGATGAGACGGCGAGTACGCAGACGGACGGGTTGATTGCGATTGCGGCGGATACGTCGAACGAGATGAATCTGGTGGGTGCTTACTACAGCCCGGAGTATGCGCGGATGGTGGAGCAGGCGAACCGGAAGGTGGGGCTGCGGCTGAGTAAGAAATGGGACATGGAGCCGGCGTTGAACGTATTTTTTCGGAGCGATCAATATCCGTTTGTGTTGAAGGATATTCCGGCGATGTGGTGGTTCACGGGGTTCCATCCGGACTATCACCAAGTGACGGATACGGTGGAGCGGATCCACTTCGGAAAGATGGCGAAGATTCTGAAGCTGGCGTATTGGACTGGTTTGGAGTTTGCGAATACTTCGACACCGCCTCGGTTTGTGGCGGTGTCGAAGTAGCGGGTTCGATTTATTCGGGCCAGGGGAACTGGACGGATTGAGGCTCGTCAGCAGAGCCGTCGAACTTGCGGAGCTGGACGAACATTTCGATGGCGGAGGCTTTGCCGTTTGTGACGTGGACGCGGAATTGGATGTAGCGCTTATCGCCGTCGCTGGGGTCGAAGCTGTAGCCCCATTGGAACCAGGGCTTGCCTTGGGCTCCGGCGGCGCGGGCTTGGGACTTGATCGCCGCTGGCTCGAAGACGGCGCCGGCGGTTTGGTGGCCGGTGATGCGAACACGCCAGTCGCCGCTCGTCTCGGTTTCTTTGTAGGCGACGAAAGCGTAGTCACCGTTGAGGATGGCGTCGTAGGCTTCGATGTAGCCGAGGGTTTCGTACCGATAGGAGTCGGTCGAGGTGGGTGCTTCCACTAGTTGTTTGCTCATATTGTCCTTGTAAGAATGTCCCAGCAGATGTAGGAGGCGAAGCTCGCCGTCGCGCTGCAGGTGACGAGGGCGGCGATTCCCCAGGCGCGGCTGCCGACACGGTGGTCCCAGAGTAGCCAGCCGTTTATCGCTAAGGCAGCGAGAATCGGGGCGAGGGACCAGAGTATTCGGTATTGGTTGATTGGGGTAACGGGTGTAACAAGCGATAGGAGTCCGTTCATTGCGCTGGCGAAGACGAGGTTGTAGAGGAGGTAGAGGCCTCCGAGGCAACCGGTCAGCGTGACTGCAATGAAGTATTTCATTCTGTACTGTAGGGCGTATCGGGAGGCGCTATTCGCTCATGAGGAGTCGAAAAATCGGCATGATGACGAGGAGATTGCCGATCGCGCCGATGGCGGCGAGCCCGGGGAGGCGTTCGCCTCGGAGGAGAGAGACAATGGCGGCGATTTCGCCGAGGACGCAGGCGAGGCCGATGCCGGCGAGGAAGAGGACGCCGCTGACCAAGCGGGCGGCGTAGTCTCCGGTTCCGCTGCGAGAGCTGAGCAAGAAGGCGATACCGAGGAATATGGCGGTAGGGGGCAGGGCGAGCGAGAGGGTGTGATGGGTTGCGTGGGGCTAGCGACGGGAGGCTTCGAAGTGTTTCAGGACGTCGCGGAGTTCGTTCCAGGCAGCACGGAAGTCGGCCGTTCTGTCGTTTTCGCCGAAACGAAGGAAGAACGGGCGGTGGTCCCAATCAAATGCTTCCTTGCTCTTCCCACAGAGGTAGTAAAGCAGGGCGGCCATGTGGACGCGGGTCGTGGAGTCGGTGCCGGTTCGCGCCATGTGCAGCACGGCTTGGCGGACGTCCGCTGTGTTGCACTCGACGGCGAGGTCGACAGCATGGCCGATGCCAGACCTCACCGCCGCTCGCTCGACGGCGGCGATGGCGCGGGGTTCGAGATCGGCGGGATCGACGGCCACGTGGCGCTCGGCGTAGTTTCTCACTTCTGCAGAGTGGTGCTTCGTTGCTTTTTCGACGGCGGCTTTCGCCGTGGGGGTGTCGAACTCGAGGAGGGCTTCGACGTCGCGCCAGTCGCCGCTGTCGCGGAGTTTGCGGATCAGTTCGGCTTCGAGGTCCGCGCGCTGCTCGGGGGACATGAGGGGGATCTGGGTGAGATCGTAGCCGATGCCGTCGTGCCATTTATCGTAATCCACGACCATGCTGGCGGCGAATTGGGAGCGGGGAGTATCGTCGTACACCAGGGGCGGGAGAGGCGGGGGACCGGCGCGGAGGGCGTCCATGTCGGGATAGTCCGGTTCTGGGAGAGGTGGCTCCAAGATGAAAAAATGCCGAGGGGCGACCGTGAATTCGCCGGAGTAGAGGGAGCTGTTGCGGCCGAAAAAAAGAAGCTCGCCCGATTTTTGGCGAGGGCGGGAGCGGACGGGCCCGGTGAGCAGGAAGGACGCTCCGACGGGGGCGGCGGGGTAGCCGTGTTGCACCTCGGCGATCTCGTTACCGGCGGCCAACTCGGCGTCGAGGAGTTCTCGGAGCAGAGTTGGCAGGCCGTCATAGTCTTGTCGATCGGAGGCCGAGAGGTCTTCGAGTCGCATAACGCGGGGGTCTAGCTGCCGTAGGGGGAGACGCGGAGTTGGTTGACCACTTTTTTCGCGCCTTTGACTTTGAGCGTCAGTTTTTCGGCTTTGGCTTTGGCTTGATCGGTGCGGACGATTCCTTTGAGGGTTACGACTCCATCCTTGACCTCGACTTCGAGGGCGCCGCCTTTGACGTCGGGGTCTCCGGCGAGGCGGCGGCGGGTCGCGTCGTAGATGAGGTTGTCGGACTTCTCGTCTGTATACACGGCGGCTAGGAGTGGGCCACCGATCGAGATCCCGAGGCCTAGGATTGCAATTAGTAATTTATTCATCACGCTCTCCGGTCATTACTCTCCAATCTAGCTCATTCAGGAACTCGGGCTGGGTGCGCCAGTCGGGCCGCACTTTAACGAAGAGTTCGAGAAAGATTTTGGTGTTGAAGAACTGCTCCATTTCGAGGCGGGCGGCGGTGCCGAC